>JBJEAG010000118.1:0-2994 GCA_051868855.1 Alloprevotella sp.
TGAGACGTTTGTCCAATCCTCTGAGCAGTGCGCCACCGCCGGTGAGGAAGATTCCGTTTTTGACGATGTCGGCGTAGAGTTCGGGAGGAGTGTTTGCCAGCGCGTTGATGACGGCTTGTTCAATCTTGGCGATGGAGGTCTCCAAGCAATGCGCAATTTCCTGGTAGCAAACGGGCACTTCCATGGGCATCGTGGTGATGCGGTTCGGTCCGATGACCACGTAGTCTTGAGGCGGTTCGGGCAGGTCGGTCAGCGCGGCGCCGACATTAATCTTGATTCTCTCTGCCATTCTTTCGCTGACGAGCACGTTGTGTTGGCGGCTCATGTATTCTCTGATGTCAGCGGTGAAGTCGTCGCCGGCGATTTTGATGGAGTTGTTGGAAACGATGCCTCCCAAGGAGATGACGGCGATTTCGGTGGTGCCGCCGCCTATATCGACAATCATGTTTCCTTCCGGAGCGTTCACGTCGATTCCGATACCGATGGCTGCTGCCATGGGTTCATAGAGGAGGAACACGTCGCGACCTCCGGCGTGCTCGGCGGAGTCTCTGACGGCACGGAGTTCCACTTCGGTCGAACCGGAGGGAACGCCGATGACCATTCTCAAAGAGGGCGAGAAGAGGCGTTTGCCGGAGCGCACTTTTCTGATGAGACCTCTCATCATTTGTTCGCAGGCATTGAAGTCTGCAATCACTCCGTCTCTGAGCGGACGAATCACTCGGATTTTGCTTCCGGTCTTTTCGAGCATCAGTTTAGCGGTGTCGCCGACGGCTATCATCTTCTCCGTGTGCTGGTCTAACGCCACGACGGAGGGTTCGTTCACTGCGATTTCTCCGTCGGCAATGATGATGGTGTTTGCCGTACCCAGGTCGATGGCAAGTTCCTGAGTGAAGGAGAAGAGTTTAGAAAAGAATCCCATATAGTTAATCTTGGTTTGCTGTGATTCAGTTTCGGTTTATGTTCTCTGGGTTTTGTTTTCACGCTTTGGTCTGTTCGGCGAACCATTCGTGAATGGCGGTGTCGTAGGCGCTGCTGACGGCGAAGGCTCTTTCCGCAAATTGTTTGCGTTCGCTCAGTTCGGTGACGGCACCTTTGCGGGAGAGAATCTCCATGAGCGTGGCGTATTCCGCTTTGGAAGGAACGATGACCACGTCTTTGAAGTTCTTGGCAGCGGCTCGGATGAGCGTGATGCCGCCTATGTCAATCTTTTCGATGATGTCGGCTTCGCTTGCGCCTTCTTTGACGGTTTGCGTGAAGGGATAAAGATCCACGATGACGAGGTCAATTTCGGGAATGTCGTAACGTTTCATTTCTTCGCGGTCTTCGGCGTTGTCGCGTCGTGCGAGGATGCCTCCGGAAACTTTCGGGTGAAGCGTTTTCACGCGACCGCCGAGAATGGAGGGGTAGGAGGTGAGGTCTTCCACTTTTTCGCAGGGAAGTCCGATGGATTCAATGAACTTGTGGGTGCCGCCGGTAGAGATGAGAGAAACACCTTCTTCGTGCAGTTTTTTGAGCAGTGCGTCGAGACCGTCTTTGTGGAACACGGAGACGAGGGCTCTTTGGATGCGCTTTTGTTCCGCCATGTCGTTTGTGCTTTGTTTTTTGATGGTTGATTATATTTCTCTGCAAAATTACAGTTTTTTCTATTTCTCACGACTTTAGGGAACGATAAAGAAAAACTGTCCACACTTTTTTCTGAAAGAGTGGGCAGTTCTGAGCAGCAGAGTTTTCAAATCTGCGTGATGAAGGAGGCGCGGCGTTTCGCGCGTTTCTCATTTGTTCGGGAAGTGGAGCACCAGTTCAACGACGGCTTTGTCTCGTTCGGAGCGTTTTGCCAGCGCGTCGTTTTTGTAGAAATATTTTTCGTAGTTGATGCGGATGTCCGCATTCATTTTCTTTCCCATGCTGAGCGTGATGCCTCCCGTGAGGCGTTTTCTTTCGCCGTCCGTCAGTTTGAAGTTCCCGTTGTCGTCCGGTTCTCCGCTGGCATGGTCTCCCATCGCGTCGAAGCGGCAGAGGAAGCTCATCTTCCGGAACGCCTTTCGCAACGGCAGGTCATAGCAGACAAAAGCATCGATTGCGTTCACGGCGGGAAAGGCGTCGTGGGCATAGACTTTCCGCAAATATTCAGCCTCCAGCGTCCAGCGGTCGAGCTTCAGCGTTGCGCCGCCGTCATAGAGCCAGACCTTGCCTGCCTTCGGCGAGATTTTCTGCACCGATGCTTGGAGCGTCAGTCCCTTGAAGGGCGAGTACTGTGCCTTTGCGGAGAAGTTCAGGGAACGTGTCCAATAGTCCTTTTGGTCCGTGAGCCCCGAGCCGTTGAAAAGTCCGGCTTCGAGTTTAAGTCCTGTGTTTCGGGGTTCGTAGGCACCACAGAGACCGACGTCGCGCACGTCGCCGACTTGCTTCGCGATGAACGAGCGGTTGGCAAAATATTGCAGGTGGGGCGAGCGGTGGGCGTCAATGCTGAAGGGCACGCGCATTTGTCCGAGAAGGAGTTTCGTTTCTTCCCATTTCATGCCGCCGTAGGCATCGAGCATGCGGATTCTTCCCTCATCAGAGAGATCGACCTCTGCTTTGTAGATGACGTTGTCCGTGATGTTTCCGTCCAGCGCCAGTCTCGCGGTGCGCACCTCAAAGCGACTTTCGCCTTTCTCGGTTTGGCATTCTGCTTTGACTCGGATGGTTCCGCTGAGATTGGGAAACCAATCGGGCAAGCCTCGGTTGGCAGTGGCGGTGCTGTCTTTCGTTTCCGCGTGAAGCGCGACGGGGAGGAGCAAGGTCAGGGCGGCGAGCACGAAGCCGCGGGAAAGTTGTTTCGGGAGCATATATATATAATGTGTGGTCAAAGGAACGTTTTGTGAATCGGAAGGAAAGACTTATGTGAGCTGAGTTTGGTGAAACTTTCCGAGATGTTTCTGGAGTCGTTTCATTTCGCTGAGAATCTGTTGTGCCTCTTGGATGAGGTGCAAGAGCAGGGTGGCGGCTGTCAGG
>JBJEAG010000119.1:0-13518 GCA_051868855.1 Alloprevotella sp.
AAGGCGTAAATGTTTTCATCTTAAGATGTAAACCAACGACTCCCAAGAAAAAAATAACAACTCCTTAGAAAATAATGTTGCCACGGCGGGAAAGAGTCAAAAAGACAAAGAGTCAAAAAGACAAAGAGACCGAGACTGTAGAAAAATGTGAGAATGGAAGGGCGATAGGAAACGGGCGGAAGAACGCGTCTATTATAGGAAAGAATCCGTTCGACAAAGAAAACAAAAGTCTCCCGCCAAAGAAGAACGCAAACCGTCCGCCAAAAGAGCGTCCGCCAAGGAAAAACGGACAAAAAAGCAATTAGTTCGCGACGGAAAGCCGTTCCTTCTTGAAAAATCATTAATTTCGCGCATGTTAGAGCATTTACTTTCACCCAACGCGGCACACCGCCTCGCTTCGCAACCTCGGAACCACCGAGAAGGCGAAAGGAAAACAAATGCCATCCTCTGTCTCATCTACCCTCAGCCTCAGAGAACGAGAGAAACCTCAGAGAATAGAAACATGAGAAAGGATTCCACGTCCAAACGTTTTCAAGGACTCACCGACCAAGACCTCGTGAGCCGCATCCTCAGCGTTCCGCCCGACGTTGAGGCTGCGGCTTACTTGTTGAATCAAAAATATATGCCCCTCCTGCGCAAGAACTACCTCAAAGTGTTCGACGGCAACAATGACTGGTGGGAAGACTGCTCGCAGGACTTCTTCATCTTCATGTGTGGGAAAAGCGGGGACTGGAGAAAGTTCAACACTTTCCACTGGGAGTGTAGCATCGGAACTTGGCTCGGGAAGATTGCCTTCAACTTCTTCCTTGAAGAGAAGAAACGCCTCATCGACAGCCGCGTCATCCTCGCCGAGGCGCCGACCGACCTCATTCCGACCGAACGCCACAACGGCGCAGCCTGGCAAACGCATTCCCAAGAAGAACAACGCCTGCTCCTCTTGGAAGCCATTAGCCTCCTGCCCGACCCGAACCAGAGATTCGTGATTCTCCAACGTCTGGAAGGCTACGACAGCCGGGAGATTGCCGAGCAAATGAAAGATGTTTGGAGGGAAAACGGAATCGTGCGCTTCGACAGCATGGGAAACAAAGTCGTTCCCTCGGCTGCCTACGTCAATGTCTTGGCGCAACGAGCCAAGAAGAACTTAAAGAAAATCATTCAACACCTCTCTTAATCGTGCAGAACATGAAAATAACGGACAAACAGTTGGCTGCTTATGCCGAAGGAAAGGTGACAAAAACGGAACGTTTGGTCATCAGACGCTACTTGATGCAGAATCCGGAGAAGATTCACAGCGTGGCTCAAATGATGAACAAAGACTTCCAACCCGCGCCGAAACAAACTCCGGTCAAGGCTTCCCGACCGAAGAAGTCTCAATCGCAGATTTCCAGACCGCAGAGGTCTCATTCGCAGGAACCTCAGAACCTTGACGAAGGCTCTGACTTGTTCATGGACCATGCTTGTGCCTTTGCTCCTTTCGACCGCCACATCCACATGGGAAAGTCGGTTTACGAGTCCTACGAGGCGGAAGAAGATGCCGCCGACATGGAATGCTCGGACGAAGTCTGCTGCGATTCAGAATGCCACGAAGAGGATGCCTCCTTCTTCTCCCGCATGGACTCGCTGCTGGACGAACTGGCAGATGACGATGCCCAAGAAGCCGCCGACGCACAGGACGAACCGACAGACGACGATGCCCAAGAGGCAGACGAGCAGAACGAGAACTTCAGCATTCTCCCCATGACCGCTACTGCCGCACAGGACGCGGTGGACAACGCCTGCGTCATTCGTTGCGAAGGTTACGCCCTGCGTCGATTCAGCATTGAAATAGATGACGAAACGCTGCTCCGTGAATCGAAAGAAAAAGGGTGGTTCTGTCCCGAAGGCATCAAACTCCATCGAATCGGCTGTCTCTCCGGACTCCACGGAATGGGCGTGGCGCACCGCTACCACTGCACCGTGGCAGACATACGGCAAGCCCTGCGAAACCAACAGGTGGTCATTGCCGTCGTGTCGGCAGAACGCCTGCTCGGACAGACTGACGCCGGAGACGGACAACCCAACCACGCCGTCGTGGTCACCGCCGCCGAAGAAAAGAGCGTGACGCTCCGCGACTTCTCCACACCCCAAGAAGAGGACACCTACGACACCGACGTCTTCTGCCGCGCCTGGGACAACTCCTCCCGCTATCTCGTCCTGCTCCACAACAGCAGTCAGTACAACCCCCATCCCATCGAACTCTCCGACATCCCCCTCTCCCTCGATTTGATTGAACTCCGCGAAGCCATCGCCGAAAACGCCCACGACGTGTGGGCACTCAACCGCATGAAAGAGGGTTGGACCTACGGCGAAGTGCGCGACGACGAGAACAAACGACACCCCGACCTCGTCCCCTATAACCTGCTCCCCGAATCCGAGAAAGAATATGACCGGGAAATGGCAATGAACACCATCCGGCTGGTTCGGAAACTCGGTTGGGACTTGCTGAAAAGAAACAAAGAAAAATGATGATTCCTCTGCTCTCCACGAACACCCCGGCACAGGCGGCGAACGCCTCTCTGCCGACAGTGCAAGACACGATGATGGCAGCGAAAGACACGCTGAAGCCTGCGCAAGACGCGATGGTCGCGGCGCAAGACACGATGCTCACGACCATCAAAGATGCCGTCGTGACCCGCAGCAACAGCCTGCCCGAAGGCATAGACTTCCTGTCCTGTCAATTCACTCCGTTCTGGGAGTTCTTGACCGTCTTCGTGGTCTGCTTTGCCGTCTGCTTCGTGCTCATCGGACTGCTCAGACTCCCCGATTCACATCGAAACAGATATTTCAAGAAGTCGTGGAAAGACATCCTCTTCAAGGCACTCATCCCCACGGTTCTCGTTGCCGGCACCATACTATATTATATAGGCTACGACTACGGAGGCAGCCACGCGTTCTGCCTCACGGTCTTCCTTCGCGCCCTGCTGTCCGGCATGGAGATGTTCCTCTCCAAGTCCAACCTGATTGGCATCGCGGACAACTGCAAGGCGAATCCGACCTACATGTTCTTCTTTGCCGTGATCCACGCCTCAGCCGTCTTCCTCACCGCCGTCTTCACCATCACGTGTCTGGCGCGACGCTTGAAGAACTGGTTCCTGAGTTGCAAGTGGGGATTCAACAAGACAGACGCCCCCACCTACGTCTTCTGGGGACTGAACGAACGGGGCTTCTTCCTGGCAAAGGACATCTACAAAGAGAAAGACGGAAAGTGTCGCATCATCTTCGTGGACTTTCCGGACACCAACGACAAACCGGAACAGAGCGGGGGCTTGGGCGGCATCTTCGGATTCATCGCCAACAAGCGCAAGCAAATCAAACAACTGGAGGGAATGAGATTCCTCCACCTCCGCACCGACATACGTCCCAAAGAAATCGGTTCAAAAGACGCCGACTTCTTCCACACGCTCAACATCAATTCGCTGAGACGCATCCTCTCACATGCAGAAGGAAGAGAAGAAAACGGCACCTGCTTCTTTATTCTCTCCAACGACGAAGCGTCGAACCTCAACCTCGCCGTGCTCTTCAAAGAGAAGGGAGTGTGCCGAGTCGTCCACGGCGAAGAAACCGTGAAAGTCTTCTGCGTCGCCCGAAAGAACGCCACCACCCGCGTCATGGAGGAGAGTTTCAATAAAGGAAACAAGAAGGAAACGGGCAAGGAGCAAAACGACAAGATGGCTTTGATTATCGTGGACGACTCCCGCATGGCGGTGACGAGTCTGAAACGCTGCGAATGTCCGGAGTGCGTGGGCGACTGCAACTGCTCGGAGCAGCGCATCACCTATCCCGCGCCGATTGATTTGGTGGACATTGACAGGCAGACTGCCACCGTCACCTCCGCCTTCAAGGCGCTCGTCGTCGGCGCCGGCACCACGGGACAGGAAGCCATGCGCTATCTCTATGAGTTCTCCGCCTTCCCCGGCGCGAAGGGCAAGAAGTCGCCCGTCGAGATTCACCTCGTGGACAACCGTCTTCCGGAAGTGAGAGGCGTGCTCCACCAAGAGATTCCGGGACTCCGCGAACTGGAGAACAAGGAAATCTTCTTCCACACGGCGCACACCGGCTCCGTCGAATTTCTCGACCTGCTCCACCGCCTCATCGACGGGTTGAACTATGTGGTCGTGGCGTTGGGTGACGACGACTTGAACCTTCAGGTGGCTTGCTCCATCTTTGAATATGCACTGAAGCACCGCCCCGGCGCGTTAGACAAGTTCTGCATCATGGTGCGCACCTATCAGGAAGAGGACAAACATAAGTTCCGCCACACGTTCAAAGCCTACGAACTCGGAGCGCAGCCCTGCCTCTACGACTTCGGCAGTTCCCACCATATTTATAAGTACCACATCCTGATTGCTCCGCGCTTGGAAGAGGAAGCGAAAGAGTATCTCTTCGCCTACGAGAATGTTCTCAGCAAGGAAGAAAAAAGGGAAAAGCCCGGTGAGAACAAAGACGAGATGTGGAAGAAAAGGAGAAAAAAAGAAATCAAGAAATGTAAGGAGAAATATAACAACAAGGAATGGGGCGAGTTCTATGGCAATCGCGCCGCACGCCGCAAGGAGTCGCAGGACAAAGCGAACGCCATGCACCAGACCACGAAACTGAAACTGCTCGGCGCGGAGACGTGGGACGGAACGCAGCCCCTGCCCTCTTGGGAGGAGGTCAAAGAAGGAGTCCGAAAGGAACTGCCCGACGAACGCTGCGTCCGACTCTACAACGCCTCCATCTGCGAGCATCTTCGCTGGAACGCCGCCCACCTCATGATGGGCTACGTGCCTCCCACTCCCGCCGAGATTGGCGCCGGCTTCAAGGGACAGGACGAACAAACCGCCCGACACGCCTGCATCGTGGACTGGGACAAACTGAATCCCGGCATGAAGATTTATGACTACGTCGTCGTCAAAACCACACTCCAACTGAAGGCGGAGGAAGCGAAGGATTCAGATCTTTAAACAACGTCCATTCTGAACTTCTATTAAACATTCCGAATATGGAATATGACGTATTTATTTCTTGTAAAAGTGAAGACTACGCTTTAGGAGAACCTATTTATCACTTCCTAAACGATCACGGTATTCGTACTTTCCTTTCTTCTCAAGAACTAAGGAAATTAAGTGATGCGGAATATCTAAATAAAATCTCTGAAGCGCTGGAATACTCCTATCATCTTATAGTAGTGGGATCTTCTCCGGAGAACGTAGAAAGTAAATGGGTGAAATTTGAATGGACAACATTCTTAAATGAAATTCTCAGCGGTAGAAAACAAGGGCAAATTGTGACTATTCTCTCTGGAATGATCACAGAGCAACTACCCATACAAATTCGACACTACGAATCATTCAATTTTGAGAATTATCAGAATTCATTACTGAATTACATGGAAACACCGGCCTCTTTAAAGAGGCGAGAGGTGGAAGAGGACAAACAGAAAATTTCCATATTAAGAAGAAAACAGGAACTTGATATCTTAGCTGAGGACTACAGTCGTAAAATTAATGCCATCCAGACCATTGAGGGGAAGAAATTAGTCGAAAAACTGAAGTCTGCTGGCATCCATGAGAAGGAATGCCCCATTTGTAGTGAGAAAATGGATGTTGCAGTATTATATTGTCCAAACTGTGGATGGCCAATGTCACCTTTAGATGGACTCTCTGACTATTCCTACTTGTCATACTCAGCACGTCAAATATCTACAGTTAAACAATATCATCCTACTTTCACCCCGCCAAGTGAGAAACACGAACTACATAAAGCTGAAAACCTTAGTACAAATACACACGAAGTTTTCACCCCAAAAGAAGATGCAGCGATTAAAGGAGTGAACAAGGTTGAGCGGTTTATTGATGATATTTGTAATCATGCAAAGCAGTTTGCCGAAAAAAATTGCGCCTTCGTGATGAAAGGGTGGAATACTTTCCTATACAAGATCTCATTATTCTATACACTGATTTTTTTCGCAGGTTTAATTGCTTTCATCTTATACTTTGTAAATTCTCTTCCTTATTTCCCCATTTTAGTTCTACTGCCGACAATAATCAGTTTGCTAGGACTTTTCCTTCTACGACAAAAGAATAAAATAGGTATTGCGCTCTTATACTATAATGCATTTGTCGTTGGCGTTACGACTTTTATAAGCGAAGGACGTGTTTTGGCTTTTTTGTTTGTTTGCTTATACCTATTTGTAACAAATATACTTTGCAGCTTGTATGCTGTTGCTCACTATCGTCCATTATCCGCAAGAAAAATTTGTGAACTCATTCAGCGAACTCATTGGAAGACATACATCGTGACATCCATTGTAGTTTTAGTGTTATCTTACATAGTCCCATTTATTTATGCTGCAACTTGTGGTCTAAATACGACATACTACAATCAAACAGATTGTGATGATTTCTTTAGGCATAAAGTCAAATTTCATATAAGTGAGAATTTTTACAGTGCTGCAGAAATCGCTGACTTTTATTCCAATCAGAGTAGTAATTTTTTAACGAAAGATTATCGCAAAGCATACGCCTGGTACAAAGAAGCCGGATATGATTTTGCTGCCCAAGAATGCTTAGAATATTTAGAAGCAGAGAAGAAAGGGTACTATAGTGACCCAAAATACGGAAGATGTGGTATCAATCCAGCCACAGGAAAACTCGTTAGAATTAATGTACGCGACCATGAGGGTGAAGCAATCTTTGATACCCTCTACTCTCATTCGATTTATTATGTTGATATTGTTGACGGCGCAACATCTCAACAAGATTCCATATTGATTGAAGGGGCTACATTAGATCCATCTACAGGAATAATAAATGATATAAGAAGCAACAAGGTTACAATTACATATACAATCAACGAAAGCATCATATCACAACGCTCTTTCGATATTGTAGCGAAGGAAAATATTTCCACACCAATAGAAAACGAAGATTCTTCACGCTCTATATAACCGTATGATTCAAAAAAAGCGTGCAATGAAAAAAGACTATTTACCCAAGCCCGTGGACACCGCGGACGTGAAACTGCCGGAGGCGCTGCTCGCCCTGGCTGAAGAGATTGCGAAAAACGTGCATGAAGTCTGGTCGCAAGGCAGAATGAGAGAAGGCTGGACCTTCGGCGAAAAGCGTGACGACGCGCTGAAACTGCATCCCTGCCTCGTGCCCTACGAAGAACTCTCCGAGTCGGAAAAGGAGTATGACCGAAACACAGCGCAAGAAACGCTGAAACTCATCGTCAAACTCGGCTTCAAGATTTCAAAAGACGATTGAAGCGAACGACACGACCAACGAAGAACTCACGCCGTCACGCGAAACCGGGAAAAAATACAAAATAACAAACCTTGTCGGAAGCGTGTCAAATGTCTGTCGAATAAGCGGTAGGAATCTGCCCACAAAAAACTGCACGGAGGAAAAACCTTCGTGCAGTTTTTTGTGGGTGTTCCGCTCGTGGCGGACGGCGACTTGTGTCGTTTCGTTTTTCACTTCGTCTCTTTGGCAACGCCGATGACCACGCGGTTGGCATCGTTGTCTTTGAACGGCTGAACGGTGTCGCCCTTGAAGCCGGTGGTGAGGCGGTCGGCGGAGATGCCGTAGCGTTCGATGAGGACTTTTGCCACTCTGTCGGCACGCTTCTGGGAGATGTTGCGGTTGATGGTCGGGTTGCCCGTTCCGGCGTCAGCATAACCCAAAACTTCTGCTTTGGCAGAGGGGTGCTGCTTCATCCATTCGGCGAAGGCTTTGATTTTGGCTTCTTCGGAGGTGCGCACGGCGGAGCTGTTGATGTCGAAGAAGATTTCGCACTTCGTTTCGGCGAGTTTTTTGGGTGCGGGCGGCGTCACGACGGGTTTGGGCTCGGGTTTGGGCTTCGGCGTGGCATTCGGGTCTTGCTTGTTGGCAGCCACGGCGTCAGCATTTCTGTTGGCGTTGAAGTCCTGCATGGCGAGAGCGTTGCCGGAAGTGGCTTTAGCCTTGTTGGGACGTCCGATTTTGAAGTTCAAACCGATGAGCGCTTGGAGTTGCCAGTCCCCTTTGCCGTTGATTTTGGAGTTGAAACGGTCGGAAAGGTTGTTGGCGGTGACTTCGAGGTTGAGACCAACGACGCGGGAGAGGGCAGCTTCAAACTGAGCGCCGACGCGGAAGTTGTGGACGAGGCGGTCGTCATCCCAAGCGAGGCTGTAGCTGCTGTTGCGGGCAGTTTGTGCGAGAGCATTCACCTTTTCGTTGTCCCAAGCGTAGGTCAAACCGACACCACCGATGAGATAGACGTTGATGTCCTGCTCATTGTAGGGCGCGAAGATGCGCTTGAGGTTAATCATGAGGTCGAGGTCGGAGGTCACGAACTTGTAGCCGTAGGTCTCATTGAGTTCCTTGATGGCTCCTTTGCAGTTCATGGCGCTGACGTGAACTCGGGTTCCGACCACGGGTGTCCACATGGCACCGACGCTACCTGCGAAGATGGGCGTTTCAATGTTGGAGAACGTGAAGTTGGTGAAGGTGGACTGAAGACCTCCCTGAATTCCGATGAAGGCGTAGGGATATTCCTTCTTTCCTTCTTTCTGCGCCTGAGCGCTTTGCATGGTCATGCCGCCGAGGAGCAGACACGCCATCCATGTCTTGAAGTGTTTCATATCGTTGTGTGCTTTGGATTATTCTTCTTGCGAGAAGTTTTGCGGCAAAGATATGTATAAGTTTTTAAAATTTGCGAAAAGAGAGGCACTTAATTTTGGTCGTAGGCATGTTTGGGGTAGTCTATCGTGTAGTGCAAGCCTCGACTTTCCTTTCTTTCCATGGCTTGGCGGGTGATGAGATAGCCCACGTTTATCATGTTTCTCAGTTCGCAGATGTCGCGGGTGGCTTTGACGCGCTTGAAGAGTTCCTCGGTTTCTTCGTAGAGGAGGTCGAGGCGGGTCCAGGCGCGTTTCAAGCGCAGGTCGGAGCGCACGATGCCGACATATTTCGACATGATTTGCTCCACTTCCTTGGCGTCTTGGGCGATGAGGACTTTCTCTTCGTTTGACATGGTTCCCTCGTCGTTCCACTCCGGCACGTCGGTGTTGAAGGCATAGTCGTCGATGTGGGCGATGGAGTGGGCGGCAGCGGCGTCGGCATAGACCACGGCTTCGATGAGCGAGTTGGAGGCAAGGCGGTTGCCGCCGTGGAGACCGGTGCAGGAGCATTCGCCGATGGCATAGAGGCGCTTGATGCTGGAGCAGGCGTTGAGATCGACTTTGATTCCGCCGCAGAGGTAGTGGGCGCAGGGCACGACGGGAATGTACTGTTTCGTGATGTCGATGCCGATGCTGAGGCATTTCTGATAGATGTTCGGGAAATGGTGTTTCGTTTCCTCGGGGTCTTTGTGGGTGACGTCGAGGCAGACGTGGTCGAGTCCGTGAATCTTCATTTCCTTGTCGATGGCGCGGGCAACGATGTCGCGGGGCGCGAGGGAGAGGCGCTTGTCATATTTCTGCATGAACTCCTCGCCGTTGGGGAGTCGGAGGATGCCGCCGTAGCCGCGCATGGCTTCCGTGATGAGATAGGCGGGATGCGACTCGCCGGGGTGGAAGAGCGCGGTGGGATGGAACTGGATGAACTCCATGTCGCGGACGGTGGCTTTGGCGCGGTAAGCCATGGCGATGCCGTCGCCCGTGGCAATTTCGGGGTTGGTGGTGGTGGTATAGACCGCTCCGCAGCCTCCGGTGCAGAGGACGGTGACGCGGGAGAGGAAGGTGTCAATCTTTCGGGTGTCGGGGTCGAGGATGTAGGCGCCGAAGCATTCGATGTCGGGGGTGCGGCGGGTCACTTCGATGCCGAGGTGGTGCTGGGTGATGATTTCCACGGCGAAATGGTTTTCGAGCACCACGATGTCGGGGTGTCGGCGCACGGCTTCGATGAGTCCGCGCTGAATTTCGAAGCCGGTGTCGTCGGCGTGGTGAAGGATGCGGAACTCGGAGTGTCCGCCTTCACGGTGCAGGTCGAAGGAGCCGTCGGCTTGTTTGTCGAAGTTCACGCCCCATTCGACGAGACGTTTGATGCCCTCGGGCGCTTTCTTCACCACCTGCTCCACGGCGCGCGGGTCGGAGATGTAGTCGCCGGCGATGAGCGTGTCGTGGATGTGTTTCTGGAAGTCATCCACTTTCAAGTTGGTCACTGAAGCGATGCCGCCTTGAGCCTTGGCGGTGTTCGCCTCTTCAATCTGTGTTTTGCAAACGAGGGCGACTTTGCCCTTTCCGGATGCTGCGGCTTGCAGCGCATAACTCATTCCTGCCACGCCGGAACCGATGACCAGGAAATCAAATTTGCGTATCATCTTGCAGTCTGTGTTATAGACGATGTCTCTTACGAAAAGAAAGTTTTTGACGCGCAAAATTAACAATTTGTTTTCCAAAAGTGCTTCAAGTCAGTGGGAAATAGTACTTTTGCTCGCTTCAAACGCCTTTCTCCCGTCTTTCAAAACAAAAAAACGGCGGAGGCGCGTAGCAAAACCGAACGGCGCGGCGTCTAATCTGCAAAGCACTCCAAAACGCCGGAAAGACGATGCAGACATACCATATTATATATAGCCCCCACACATTTATATTTAGTCCCCACACAGACGACACAATATTATTACCATTCATATCCTGTTTCATTATGAAAAAAATCAAATGCTTATTTGTCCTGTTGGCAACGCTCGTTCTGCTGCCCGCAGGGGCGCAGTCGCTTCCCGAACTGCCCATTGACAAGGATGTGCGCATCGGTAAGTTGCCCAACGGACTTACCTACTACATCCGTCACAACGCGCTGCCAGAGAATCTCGCCAGCTTCTACATCGCGCAGAAAGTCGGCAGCGTGCAGGAAGAAGAGAGCCAGCGCGGCCTCGCCCACTTCCTCGAACACATGTGCTTCAACGGCACGGACAACTTCCCCGGTGACAAACTCATCAAGTATTGCGAAAGCATCGGCGTGAAGTTCGGCTACAACCTCAACGCCTACACCTCCACCGACGAGACGGTCTATAACATCGACGATGTTCCCGTGACCGAGAGCAACATCGACAGTTGCCTGCTCATCCTCCACGACTGGGCTGACGGGCTGACCCTCGATCCCAAGGAGATTGACAAAGAGCGCGGCGTGATTCACGAAGAGTGGAGAATGCGTTCCAGTGCCTCCCAGCGCATTTTTGAGAGAAACCTTCCCAAGATTTATCCCGGCTCCCGCTACGGTCTCCGCTTCCCCATCGGTCTGATGAGCGTCATCGACAACTTCAAACCCGAGGAACTGAGAGCCTACTACGAGAAATGGTATCGCCCCGACCTCCAAGGCATCATCGTTGTCGGCGACATCGACGTGGACCAGATGGAAGCCAAAATCAAGGAAATCTTCTCGCCCATCAAAGCACAGGAGAATCCTGCGAAATATGAGACCTATCCCGTGCCCGACAACAACGAGCCCATCTATCTCGTCGATAAGGACAAGGAGCAGCAGATGACCCAAATCATGATGTTCTTCAAGCACGACCCGATGCCTGACCAACTCAAGAGCAACATGAACTATCTGCTTGTGAAATATGCCTTCTCCATGAGCGAGAAGATGCTCAACGCCCGCTTGCAGGAACTGGCACAGAAACCCGACTGCCCCTTCGCGCTGGCACAGGGCTACCACGACAACTTCTTCATGTCCAAAACCAAGGACGCCTTCAACTTCGTCGTGATTCCCAAAGCCGGACAGGAAACTGCCGCCGTGCAGGCTGCCCTGCAGGAAGTGGAACGCGCCGGACGCTTCGGCTTCACTGCCACCGAACTGGTGCGTGCTCGCGAAGAGTTCCTCAGCCAGCAAGAGAAAACCTATGACAACCGCGACAAGCAGAGAACGGACTACTTCGTGCCGAAATATGTCCGCCACTTCCTCGAGAACGAGCCCATCCCCGGCATCGAATACACCTATCAGACCTACAAGATGTACGCTCCGCAGATTCCCGTCGAAGCCGTGAATCAGACCTTTGCGCAACTCACCTGCTCCGTCGATACGAACTTCGTGCTGCTCGCCATGTTCCCCGAGAAGGAAGGCGTCGCCATTCCCACTCCCGACGACATGAAGAAAGCAGTGGAAACAGCCAAGGCTGCCCAACTTGAACCCTACGTGGACAACGTGAAGGACGAACCGCTCGTGCCGAACCTCCCCGAACCCAAGGCGCTCCCCGAAGCAAAGGACGCTGACTTTGGCTACAAGGTGTGGAACCTCGACAACGGTGCCCGCGTCTTCTTCAAGCAGACTGACATCGACGACTCTCAGGTGCTCTTCAAAGCCTCCAGCCTTGGCGGAAAGAACAAAACCTCCGACGCTGACATCGCCAACGTCAAAGCCTTCGAATTCGTGGTGAACAGCTGCGGCGTGGGCAACTTCACCCAGACCGAGTTGCAGAAGAAACTCGCCGGCAAACAAGCCTCCGTCAATGTCACCCTCGGCGAACTGACTGAGAATCTCTCCGGCGAATCCACTCCCAAAGACCTCCGCACGCTCTTTGAACTGATTCACCTGCGCTTCCAGCCTGCCATCGACGATGCCGACGCCTTCAACAACGTCATGAACCTCGTCAAGGCAAGCCTCGAGAACGCCGAGAAGAACCCCATGAAGGCGTTCACCGACTCCGTCATGGCAACCATCTACAAGAACCAGCCGCGCAAAGCCACGCTGAATCTGGCTGACCTCAGCCAAGTGACCTACGAGGGAATCAAGAAGGTCTATGCCGAACGCTTCGCCTCTGCCGGCGACTTCGACTTCTTCTTCACCGGCGCCTTCAATCCCGACTCTCTGCAAGCCTACGTGGGTCAGTACATTGCCACGCTGCCCGGCGTTCAAGCCCGCGAGAAGGCAGTCGATTTGCACATCGAGCCCGCCAAGGGCAAGGTGGATAACCACTTCCGCCGCGCCATGGAAACACCCCAAGCCATCGTCGTGCAGGTTTGGCACGGCAAGCAGCCTTGGAGCGTGGACGAAGCACAAGTGGTCAGCGCACTCGGTGAAATCCTCACGCAGCGCTACCTCAAGAGCATCCGCGAAGATGCCGGCATCGCCTACAGCGTCGGCGCTCGCGCAGAACTCGACCGCGACGTGAACGATGAGTATCAGCTGACCATCCAGTGCCCCGTGAAGCCCGCCAGCCTCGACTCCGCTCTGCTGCTCATGCGCCAAGGCATCGAGGACATCGCTGCCAAGGGCGTGACGGCTGATGAACTCGACAAGGTGAAGAAGTTCACCGAGAAAGCACTCGCCGACAACCAAAAGAAGAACGACTATTGGGCTGACATCATCGCCGCCAAGGTCGTTTGGAACAAAGACCAGCGCACCGGCCGCGAAGAAGCCATCAAGAATCTGACTTCCGACAAGATTCGCGCCTTCGCCAAGAACGTCCTTCTCAAACAAGGCAACTGCATCACCATCTCCATGCTGCCCGCCGACTTCTCCGAAGAGGGCATGTCGGGCAAATGACAGAATCTGAAAACTGACAGAACGACGTTTCTGA
>JBJEAG010000120.1:0-2993 GCA_051868855.1 Alloprevotella sp.
AAGAATATGAAGTCGTGCCCGCTTCCTACGACAGCGAGTCGCAGACCTGGAGCGGAACGTTCGTTTCCTGCAACGTCAGCAGCGATGGCGTTGTCAAAATCTATGGCGACCCCTCCAAAATTGACGTGCTCATGGGCGATGGCTGCTACTTCACCAGCGCCGACATCACGAAGCTGACGAATCTCTCCATCCTCAGTCTGACGCACAACGAACTCGGCAGTCTCGACCTGATGGGACTGACCAAACTCCAAGCGCTCTATCTCGACGACAACCCGTTCGACGTGAAGCCGCTCGCCGTCGGCAACGACAAACCCAACCTGCTGATTCTCGAAATGGCACAGATGGAGGGAGTGGACGATTCCTTCAACCTCTCGGACTATCCCAACCTCCGCACCTTCGACGCCATGAGCAATCACGGTCTGAAGACACTCGACCCGACGGGTTGCCCCTACATCCAAAGAATCTCCATCGACTCCACACCGGTGAAGGAACTCGACGTGACGCAGAACCCGAACCTCATGATTCTCAACATCAGCGACACGGGCATCAAGAAGATTGACCTCTCACAGAACGTGAACCTCACGCAGTTCTATGCCGACCACCAGTCCGGTTCGGTAAACACGGGAGTGAAGCTCTCCTCACTTGACGTGACGAAGAACCCGAACCTGATGTATCTCTTCGCCGCCGGCAACGACCTCACCGAGATTGACCTCACGAACAATCCCTATCTGAACCAACTCTATCTGAGCAACAACAACCTCACGGAGATTAACCTCGACAACAACAACAACCTCAACAACGTCATTCTCCGCAACAACTGCTTCACTTTCGCCACCCTCCCGCTTCCCCGCGAGACTTGGGTGCAGTATGACTACTTCCAGAAAGACATGGCCATCAACACCAGCATCTTGGAAGGTTCCGTCATCGACTTCAGCGACAAAGTGCTGCGTGAAGGCTATGAAACAGAGTGCGCCCTCTTCATGGTGAACGACGAAGACCCGAGCAACGTCACCGCCCTCGACGAGACCTACTACACCTTTGAGGACGGCAAGGTCACGCTGCTCAAAGCTACCCCCTCCCCCGTCTATCTTGCCTTTTCCTGCAACGCCTTCCCCGACCTGACGCTCGACTACATGCCACTGCGAACGAACAAGTTCCGCGTGAAGACTGCCGAGACCTTCGGACAAGACGACGTCGCAGCCGTCATCACCCTGCCGTCCACCACTCAGTTCCCCTTGGACATCGAGTTCAATGTGGGCATGGAAGGAGCAAGTCTCAAGAGCCCGAAAAAGTTCTATGTCGATTTCGGCGACGGCGTGAAGAAAGCATGCACCGCCATGCTCTCCAATAACCTCATTTTGCCGAACGCCAAAGGCACTGCCACAGGTAACACCATCACCATCTACGTGCCCGAAGATCAGAAAATGACTTCGCTCCGCATGGACGGCATCAAACTGCAAAGCATCGACCTCAGCAACTCCCGCAGTCTTGCCTATCTCTCATTGACGGATGCAGGTCTGAAGTCCATCGACCTCGGTTGGAACAACCTCTTGAAGGAACTGACCCTGACGGGCAACAACTTCGGCACACTCAACATCCGTGGCGTCAACGATGCTTTCCAGAAGAACTTGTTGCAGACCATCGACCTCTCCAACAACAACTTGACCGCCGTGACGCTCAACGACAACTACACCATCCATCACCTCAACCTCAGTCACAACAAACTGACGGAACTTTCCTTCAAGGATGCCGACATGATGGAAACGCTGGATTTGTCTGACAACCAACTGACGGAACTGAACCTCAACTATTGCACCCAACTGCGCACGCTCAACGTGGCAAACAACCAAATCAGTTCCATCGTCTTCGCCGACGGCGTGAAACTGGAGACGCTCGACGTTTCTTCCAACGCCTTCGACTTCAGCAACCTGCCCGCCCGCTCGATGGCTGACACCTACACCTACGCGCCGCAGAACGACATCACCATTCCGCGCATCGGTCCGGGCGTCGATCTCAGCAGCAACAACCTGAACGGCACCACCTCCTACGTTTGGAAACGCGCCGCCGATGATTCTTCGCTGACGCTCGGCACGGACTACACGGTGGAGAACGGACAGACCCGTTTCCTCTCTCCCGTCTATGGCACTTCCGTCTATGGTCTTCTGACCAACGCTGCCTTCCCCGGTCTGACGCTTCGCACTTCCAACATCGAAGCTGCCGGCATGCCGACCCATCTGCTTGCCACAATGCAAATCACCGGGGCTTCCCAAGGTCAGCTCATCATGACTGCCAAGACTGCCGCCACCAACATCTTCATTGACTGGAAAGGCGACGGCGTGGAACTCAACTCCTACATTGTCGGCAACACTGCCACCGGCTTTGAAGTCAGTGCCACGAAGGCTGCCACCGCCAAGGTCTATGCCTACGATGCCAACGCTGACCTCACCGTCTTCAGCATCACCGGCATCAAGATGTCGGAAGTCGATCTCACTCCGCTCTCCAACCTCATCTGTGCCACCGTGCGCGACGCCGGACTGAACAGCATCAAACTGCCCGAGAACGCGCCCATCATTGAAATCAACCTCGACGGCAACAACTTCGAGACAGTGGATTTCAGCGCATACACCGACCTCGTCTTCCTCGCTTTGAACAACAACAAACTCAAGACTTTCGATGCTTCGCCCTATCAGAACCTGCAGGTGCTCGGCCTCACCGGGAACGACATCAAGACGCTCACGCTGAACAACCCGAAGATGTGGTCACTCAGTGCCAGTGACAATGAAATCTCGGAAATCGATTTCACCAACGCAAAGAACCTTGACCAGATTGCCATTGACGGTAACCTCCTCACTTCCATCGACATCACGAAGTTGAGAAGTCTGCGCGTGCTCTTCATTGACCGCAACAAGTTCAAGTTCAGCACCCTGCCCGTAGGCGACAACCTCAGTCTCTTCACCTACGCTGACCAATATCCTTTGGAAGCCACAGTGAAC
>JBJEAG010000121.1:0-2979 GCA_051868855.1 Alloprevotella sp.
TCTCCGAAATATCTCCCGAGATTCTTCAAGCCGTGGACTACGTTTGTCTCTCGCGCCGCGACGAAGCACCCCGTCAGTCTCCGTCCCACATCATCAAAATCGGACAGGGCGGAGAGGTGAAAATCATTCGGTGAGAATAAGCCGCCCTAAGCACCTCCGTTCTTATCTAAACCCTCCATTAATGCTCATTAATTGTCTCGTTAATTGTTCATTAAATGATTTTGTTTGATAATAGATTAATGGGATTTAATGAACAAATTAATGAACATTAATGGCGAGAAAAACTTGAAACTGCGGCTTGCCGCACTTAAACTTCCAATATGTCTCATCACGGTTCCTCCCCTCGTTTCATTCGAGAAATTTCCGTTTTTGCTTCGCGTCATCTCAGTCCCAAGCAACTCATCTTCACGCTCGCCCTCTTGGTCGGCGTGGGATCCGCCATTGCTGCCTGGATTCTGAAAACGCTCATTGAAGAAATCGCACTTTTGCTCACGTCCCACTTCGACATCACCAGCGCCAACCGCCTCTACCTTGTCTATCCCGTGGTCGGCATCTTTCTCACCGTCATGTTCGTCAAGTTCATCGTGCGCGACGACATCAGTCACGGTGTCACAAAGATTCTTTATGCCCTCTCCCGTCGTCAGGGCGACATTCGCTCCCACAACTGCTGGTCGAGCGTCATTGCCTCCTCGCTCACCATCGGTTTCGGTGGTTCGGTCGGAGCGGAATCGCCCATCGTCCTCACGGGTTCCGCCATCGGCAGTCTGCTCGGACGACAATTCCGCGTGGACCACAAAACGATGATGCTTCTCATCGGCTGCGGTGCGTCGGGAGCCATCGCCGGCATCTTCAAAGCCCCCATTGCCGGACTGATGTTCACGCTCGAGGTGCTCATGGTCGATCTCACCATGGCTTCTCTGCTTCCGCTTTTGGTCAGTTGTCTCACCGCCACCTGCATCACCTACACGCTCGCCGGAACAGCGCCGATGTTTTCCTTTGAACTCACCGACCCGTTCATCGTGCGCCGCGTCCCCACCGCTCTGTTGCTCGGCATCACCTGCGGTCTCGTTTCGCTCTACTTCACCCGCGTCATGAACTCCTTTGAGCAGGTCTTCGGCAAACTGCGGCACCCCGCGGCA
Source organism: Alloprevotella sp. (assembly GCA_051868855.1). GTDB lineage: Bacteria > Bacteroidota > Bacteroidia > Bacteroidales > Bacteroidaceae > Alloprevotella. Next base: position 1,140 of record JBJEAG010000121.1, read on the forward strand.
CGACTTGCGCTCGGCGGCATCGTCTTGGCAGTGCTGATTTATTTCTTCCCGCCGCTCTATGGTGAAGGCTACGGCACCATCTCGCTTCTCCTCTCCGGCGACGCCCACGCTTCGGAGGTCATGAACAACTCCTTCTTCTATGGCCACGAAACCAGCCTCGTCACCTACCTCATCCTCATCATTTTCGTCAAAGTTTTCGCCACGACAGCCACGAACGGCGGAGGCGGTTGCGGTGGTACGTTTGCGCCGAGTCTCTTTCTGGGTTGCATTGCGGGCTATGTCTTTTCCGCGCTTTGGAACGTGCAAACGCCGTTCGGCATCACCGTTCCGTCCACGAACTATGCGCTTCTCGGCATGGCGGGTGTCATGAGCGGTGTCTTCCACGCCCCGCTGACCGGCGTCTTCCTCATTGCCGAACTCACGGGTGGTTATGACCTTTTCATTCCCTTGATGATTGTCAGCGTATGTTCCTACATCACCATCCACACCTTTGAACCCCACAGCATCTATGCCATGCGTCTCGCACGCCGCGGGGAACTCCTCACTCACCACAAGGACCGTTCCGTGCTCACGCTCATGTCGCTCGACGCCATCATCGACAAAGAGCGTCCGCTGCTCCGCCCCGACATGTATCTCGGTCAAATCGTACAAACCGTTTCCACCGAGAAAGCGTTGCACTTTGCGGTGGTGGACATCAAGGGTGGTTTGCTCGGCATCATCAATCTGAACGGCATTCGCAAAATCATTTTCCGCAGTGAACTCTATCGCATGTATCGTGCCGACCAACTCATGACTCGTCCCACCGTAGTGCTCCGCACCGATGACAGCATGACCGCCGTCATGGAACGTTTCTCCCACACTTCCACGGGCACGCTTCCCGTGCTGACTCCCGAAGGCACCTTCGTCGGCTTTGTCTCCCGTACCCGCCTCCTCGCAGCCTACCGACAGGTGCTCAAAGACTTCTCGGAAGAGTAGGGCGGTGATATAATATATAATGTATTATGACACAAACATTCGGTCTTCTCGGTCATCCCCTCGGTCACAGTTTTTCTGCTGCCTATTTCGCTGAAAAGTTCGCGAAACTCGGACTTGATGCCGTCTATCGCAACTTCGACTTTGCCGAAGTGCCCGACGCGCTCGACCACATCCTCTCCATCGAAAACTTGAAGGGGTTCAACGTCACCATTCCCCACAAACAAGCCATCATTCCTCACCTTGCGTCGCTCTCGCCCGAAGCACGCGAAATCGGTGCCGTCAATGTCGTCAAAGCGGTGGCGCGCCCCGAGGGAGACTATGAACTACACGGTCACAACTCCGATTGGATTGGTTTCAGCCACAGTTTGTTGAAACTTCTTCCCGAAGATTTCGCCGGCATCACAGCCCTCGTCTTCGGCACGGGCGGTGCTTCGCGTGCCGTAGCCTATTCGCTCCGCCGCCTCGGCATTCCCTTCCTTTTCGTCAGTCGCCGAAAGCAGGAGGGCGGATTGACCTACGAGGAACTCACGCCCGAACTTCTGCGTTCCCGCCGCCTGCTCGTGAACTGCACTCCGCTCGGCATGCACCCGCACGTCGAAGGTTGTCCGTCGCTGCCTTGGGACGGCGTCGGCGAGGGGCACTATCTCTACGACTTGGTCTATAATCCGCTCGCCACCCGCTTCCTCCTCGAGGGCGAGAAACGCGGTGCCGCCACCCTCAACGGTTTACCCATGCTCCACCTTCAGGCAGAAGCTGCGTGGCAGATTTGGAATGCGGAGCAAAACTAACAACTCCGGAACACAAATTATAATAAAATAAAACAACTCAGAGAAGAACAGTCGCTGACACAACGTCAAGTAGCTGC
>JBJEAG010000122.1:0-10827 GCA_051868855.1 Alloprevotella sp.
GCCCTTACGGACTGGGCTAACAGTTCGGTCGCTTGCGCTCCCTCATCGGGCCTGCTGCCCTCGCCATCCGGTCAAAGGGAGCTTGTCCTCCACAAACATCTACGTATTCAATTCATTAAGACCGTTTACCGGACAGCAATATTAAAAAGTAGGGTTCGCAAAACATATTTCACGAACCCTACTTTTTCTAAACAGTCAAACAAAAGAGCAGAAGGATAAAGAAATGAATCTACGTTGCACTTACTCCAATTCGTTCATCTTTTCCAAGAGGAACAAAACCACTGGTTCGATGAGTCAAAGAAGATTGCTCTTCACATCTCTGTCGTGAAACGTATTCCTCATAACCTTGCTGTATGCTTAACCAAAAATGAGCTGGAATTTGGGTCACTTTCTCAAATGTCTCTGCCAAATCCAATGTTATGCTTCTTTTTCCTGCAATAACAGCAGAGATTGTTTTTTCCGGCTGAGAAGTAAGCATAGCAAACTCCTTTACACTCATTTTCATCTCTTTCAGCTTTTCCGAAAGAGTCACGCCGGGATGAAATTCCACTAACGGAACGAATTTCTTTAAAGTTGCCATTTCAAATTACTTTTAACCGTGGTAATCTATGATTTCGATTATTTCGGCTCCCTTTATCTCAATCCAAATATATTTACCGTTTTCATCTGTCGGAATTGGATTTTCATGGGGTTCAAATACCAATCGATAGGGTTGCTCTAAGTCACAAGCCCACTGTCCTTTTCTGTCACCCTTCAACTCGTGATAGTGACCGGGAAGATGCCGAACATCCTCAAGACTACTGGAGCGATAGAGGTCTCGAATGCGTAACTGGAACAATTCTGCTTTTCGCCGACCCAATTCTTTTAAACACCTTCTCGGATCTGACGCCAACTTTTCCAGTTTCTTATTCTGAAAGTAAATGTCCATCTACTGCAAAGTTTGTACGCAGCGTAACAACCATATTTTCGCTGCAAAGTTATGATATCATTTGAAAATAATGAATAGAGTTTTGCAAAATAAATTTTGAAGAGTCTTAATATGTAATGTCTGAAAGAAAGAGGCTAAAAAACCAGCACTCCCCTTCAATCTTTGTTTCCTCACTCCTCCATTCCGTCGTCGCCCGTCGTGTCCTGATTGACGTCGCGAACGATGCTGACGGAACCGTCCAAAGAAAGTTCGACGGTGAAGGCGGGACCTTCGCCAATGACGGGCTGACCGATTTGTGCACCGAAACGCAACACGCGACCGGAACCCGAGGCGGTTTCGTCAAAAGCCATGCCCAACAGAACCGTACCGTTTGTTTCGCTCTCACTGAGTTTGTCGACGAAGTCGGACTTGTGGAACGTGCGGCTGACGACTTCTTCGCCGCCCGCTTCGGTCACGGAAATGCGAACGACATTGTCGCGCCACGCGACGCCGTTCTCGTCCTGCACGGTGGCGGCTTCGGCGTCCGGTTCGCGGGTGACGGTGACAACATAGTCCTTACCGCCCATCTTCACCTCACTGCGGTTCTCACGAACGGGGTCAGCCTGCACGGCGGGCGCCGCTTGCGCGGTGGAGTCGGCGGAGGAGGTGTCAGCAGACGAATCTTTCTGACCGCCACAGGAAACAACAGAGAGAACTAAAGCAGAGAAAAGAACAAGATGTGAGGTTTTCATGAGATGGATTTTTTGATTTTACGGATTTGAAATGTAGGCTCGGAACTATTGAACCACAGCCTCGGAAGTTTTAAAATACAGTCTCGGAGGTTTTTAAAATTAGACGTGGGAAAACGCCTGCCGAACGGCGCGTCACGAAAGGCGATGCAGCGCCACCGAGGCTTTAGCAACGGACAAAGTTAAGTAATTCCTCACTTACGCGGGCAACGACAGCGCCTCAGAAACACTTTTTTGCGTAATTTTGCGGCGAAACGACGACGCGCCGCCGCTCGCATGGCGCGCGCAAACGTCTGATTAGGATGTGACACACGCTGAGTTCCACTTGCCACACGCTTGAAGGTCAGACGCGGCTCACCGTCTCACATCTCCCGCATTTTCCATTCTCTTTTCCCCTCCTCACGCTCATGAAACTCCGTTTCCCGTTCCTGCTTCTGCTCCTGCTTTCCGTCCTCACCGCCTGCAGCGATGACCACGCCGACGACCTGCCCCAGCCCGGCTCCGTGAAAGGGCGTCGCACCGTTCTGCTCTACATGGCAGCCGAAAATTCGCTCGGCATCGACGGATTCCTCCGTTCCGACTCCTCGGAGGTGATGAAGGGACGCACCGCGCTTGCCGACGAGGACCGTCTGCTCATGTTCATCGACGACAGTCAAGGTTCGCGGCTCTATCGCGTCACTCGTCAGGGTGCCGCGCCGACTCTCGTGCATCGCTGGAGCAGAAAGTTGAACGCCGCAGCCCCCGAGGCGCTCGAGGAGGTTTGCCGCATGACCAAAGAGCAATTCCCCGCGGAAGAGTACGGACTCGTCTGCTGGTCCCACGCCACGGGCTGGCTCCCGCCCGCCACATCCGCCGCCTCCGCCACTCGGAAATCGTTCGGACGTGACCGCGGCGACGAAGCCGTCGGCGCATCCGAAATGAGCATCGAAGACCTCGCCGCCGCCATCGAAGCGGCAGGAATGAAGTTTGAATATGTCTTCTTCGACTGCTGCCTGATGCAAACGGTGGAGGTTGCTTTCGCGCTGCGCCACGTGACGGAGCGCGTGATTGCCGCCCCGATGAGCATTGCTTCCTGCGGTGCGGACTATGTTTCTCAAATCGGGAACGGTCTCTTCTCCCGCGAACCCGCCGACATTGCCAAAACCTACGTTGCCGATGCTTACGACCCCGCAAAATCCAATGCCTACGGCTCTTGGGGACTCGCCATGTCCTGTCTGCGAACCGACGGACTGGAGACGCTCGCCGCCGTCCTGCACCGCCACCTCCCCCAATCCTCGCTCGCGGAGAAAACGTCGCCCGACATGAACGGCGTGTTGTTCTATCAGTACTATGGCTCCGCGCAAAAATATCGCCCCCACGCTTTCGACATGGCGGCTGCGCTGCGCCGCATCCTGCCGCCCGACGCCGCGGAAGAAACGGTGAAGGCGCTGGATGACTGTTTGGAATGGTATGGCGCGGGAGAAACCATCTACGTCGGGCGCGGCAGTTTCTCGGGCTACTATCTCACGATGCCCGAAGACCGGGAAAACTATCGCGCCGTCAGCATCTTCATCCCGCAAACCGCCTACGATGCCAACGCCTCGCTCTGCGAGGTGGGCAACCTGAACGATGCGTTCCGCCAAACGGAATGGTATCGCGCCGCGGGCTTCGACAGCACGGGCTGGTGAAACGACGCGGCACGCTCGGACGCCGAAAGGGCATGCAGCGGAACTGCATGCAACGGTGGCGCGGTTTCTGATGACGAGGACGGGAGGAAATGGCGTCGCAGCGGAAGTGAAGAACGACGCAACGGGAGGAAATGAAGACGCAACGGGAGTGCATAAAGCCCCCGTTATATGCAATTCCGTTGCATATTTTCAAAGAACGGAATTAACATCTTTAACTTCTCGAAAGACTCTTCGGAGGAGTAGTTTCAACTTTCTACTGAAAAGTTTTTCCTACGTTTTGACTCAAATTTTTGAGCCGGAAGAAAATTCAAATTTTCAAGGAGGAAATTTTTCCGAAACAAAGACTTTTTCGCGCAAAACCTAAGGAAAAAGCACGAAAAAGGGGAGAAGCGCGGCTCCTCCCTTATCTCTACACAAATATACAAAATAAAATCGCCGAAAGCAAGAAGTGTTAAATTGCATATTTCCTGCATATATGCAACGATAGTGCATATTGTCGCCACTGCGTCTGCCCTGCGCATCGCGCCGCAGCAGATTCAGAGACGGTCGCGGCGCGGCGTGACGAGCCAAGGGTTCAGCCAGCGAAGCACACGGTTGAGAAGCAGCAGCCGATAGTCCGCGCGGGTGCCGCCGAGCTCCGATTCAAGACGTTGAAGAATGGGTTGTTCGACGTCGGCGGGAAGATGGAGACGAATAATCTTCTTGAAGAGCATGCCGTGGCGCAGACGGCGCTTGTAGGTCGGAAGGTAGGGCAGCGCACGCTCCATTTCGCGCACCACAGTGATGTCTTCGTTGACACCGCCGCCCGAAACGCGGGAAGCATTGGTGACTTTCGCGGCATGTTGTCGGAAAAAGTTGAGATTACGGTAAACCTCGACGACATCACCCAAAAGCGACATGCTGAACCAGAAAAGCCAGTCGCCACAATAACGCATCCCGAGGAAAGGGGATTCCGTCAGTTGCAACGCCTTGTCACGACGGAAAAGCGCACCGCTTGCATTGACCACATAACTCTTCCAATAGAGGTTGCGCTCGGCATAGTGTTTCCCATCAAAGCAAGCATGGGGCTTCGCAGCGCGACGACCCCAGTGATTGATGTCCCGCGAGGAGACATTCCCCTCTGAATCGATGAGACGGGAGCCGGCATAGCAAAACGCAAGGTTGGGATGTTTCTCGGCAGCGGCAACCAACGTCGAAAGGAACTCCGGTTCGGCGAGGTCGTCAGCCTCAGCAATCCAAACATATTTCCCCCGCGCCATCTTGATTCCCTTCATCCACTGCGGGAACGGGCTGCCGGTGTTCTTTTCATTGACGTCGATGGCAACGACACGAGGGTCTGACGCATATTTCTTCATCACCGTCACGCTGTGGTCGGTGGAACAATCGTCGAGAAGCAACAACTCGAAATCGGAAAAAGACTGACGGAGAATGGAGTCTATGCGGGGAGCGAGATAGTCAGCATAGTTGTAGTTCGGAACGACAACGCTGACCAGCGGATTGGCAGAAGACATGACTTTTTGAAGAATAAAAATGCTGGTTTGAAGAGGAAATACGATTCTTTTGCAGCCAAAATTAAGCAAATACGCCAAAAAAGAACAATTGTGGTGAAGAAAGTTGTAAATTTGTGAGGCAGAAATCGTGTTTTCTTTCCTCCGCAGCCGTTTTTCGGGCATTTCGGGGCGACAAAAGGGCGATTTCTCGAGCCCAATCTTTGTCCCACCTTTTCTTCATTTTCTCCCGCCATGAAAGCATCCGAACAAACCCTCTCCCAGATTGAAAGAGCATTGCGCAAAGCAGCGTCAAAGTTTCCGAACGAAGCAGAAAGTTATCCGCTGACTGACCTCTACCTTCAGGTTCGGCAGGAGAGCGGCGAGTTGCGAATCTATGACGACGACGAAACGGAACTCACGCGCTGCGTGGTGGAGGAATGGATGGACAACTCGGACGAGGATTTCTATGAAACCGTGCAACCGGTGCTGCGCAAAGCCATCCTGAGCATTCGCGAAGTGACGGAAAACATGGCGATTCTGAAACCCTACTCGTTCGTGCTGACGGGCGAGGACAACGAGTGTATTGCCGAGTTGCATTTGGTGGACGACGACACGATTTTGGTCAGCGAGGACCTGATGCAAGGTTTAGGCGACGACCTCGATGCTTTCTGGAAGCGCCTCTCGGAGGAATGAAATAGAGGCAGCATGATAAAAAAACGAAGAGCATTGATGTTCCACAAAAGCGGACGTTAATGCTCTTCGTTTTTATTCGCTCGATTCGCTCGATTCGTGTTCGAGATGCTTCGGTGATTTAATTTATTGCTGTCCGGTAAAAGTTTTTTCAGCCGAATGGTAAGGGCTGCAGGCCCGACGAGCCCGACGAAGGAGGGCGAGCTGTTAGCCCAGGCCGTGAGGCCTGGGTAAGGTGGCAGTAGTAATTTTGAGGGCTGTAAGTCCCGATTCCTTTCTGAAACCGCTGACGTTGAAAAAGAAATCGGGACTTACAGCCCTCTTTCTTGGGGGCGGACATCTTACCCAGCCCTTACGGACTGGGCTGACAGTTCGGTCGCCTACGGCTCCCTCATCGGGCCTGTAGCCCTCACCATCCGGTCAAGGGGGGCTTGTCTTTCATAAACACCAACAAATTCAATCCATTAAGACCGTTTACCGGACAGCAAGAGATTGAATTAACGAGTGATTTGGTTAGTCTCCAATCTATTCTTCTTGCTCGTCATTCAATTCAAAAAAGCATGGGCACGGTTGTTCGGATAGTGTTGAGCCACAATCTGCACACAGTCAGCATCCAGCGCATCCGCTGCACGCTGTTTACCATCGGGAACTTGAAACTTGAAGTGGTTAGTGACACTAACCAGTTCAACTCCTTCCTTAGCAAATTTACCCTTCAGATATTTCCAATAGTTGCGACATTTCGTGTAGTCAGCCTCATCATTGATGGCACGTACAATGTCTGTGGCGGAGAACCACCACTTACTGTTTTCCTCATCCCACACCGCCCGCACTTCGCGGTCGTTGAAAAAACGAATTGATTTCTTGCTTGCCATGCTTCTACGTCTTAGCGAATGATTAAGGGGGAATCTAAAAATTATGGTACGAGGAATTTTCTTTAGAAAACGCCGCAGCGTTGAGCGCAGTGGCGAAGTCGTAGTACCACCAGTAAGTGTTGCCGTAGGAACGGCGGAGGAGATTGTAGCGATGTCGCACGGAGGGAAGCGTGTCGCCCATTTCAGAATAGTTTCTGTAGTTTTCCGCCATGGCATTGTCTTTATAGCGCCACGTGGGTTTCGTGCGGCGTTTCTGATGGAGCATGACCGCCTGCGCATAGAAACGCGGGAGGCGCTGCCCCGCCCTGTCGCCGTCGGGATAGACACAACGAAGGGCAGCAACGAAACGGTCGAGACGACGCTCCAAAAGGAGGGCACAGAGATAGTAATCAGCGGCGGGACCGGGTTTCATGCCGGCGCGATGGGCGCAACGTTGGAAATAATCCAACGCCTTCTCGCCCGTGCGGCGCGGAGTTTTCAAAAATGAATAGAGCGAATCGGCAGGAAAATCCTCCGGAGAGAAACGGTCGGAGGGAATCAAGGTGGCAGCGCCCGCACGCGGCGGCACGGGCTGTTCAAACAACATTTCCCCGAGTCCCGCAGGCTCACTCGCCATCAGCCGACAGCGCAGCGCGAACAAACGCGGCGTCGTAGCAAGCGAACGCTCCCCCACCCGATAGCCCTCAGCGGGCACACTGCGCAGAGCTTGGGCGGTGCGAAGTTCATAGTGGTCGGTGTCGGAGGCGGCAGCGCCGAGCCCGGCATAGAGGAAGAGGCTCGTCAGCCAAACCAAATCCAAAAGATTTACGTTCCAAAATGCCATCAGCAGGCGATGCTTCGCGCCTGCCGCCGGACAAGCGGGAACGGGACGAGGTTTGAGGCGCACGAAAACAACGACAAGCGCCACGCCAACCGCAGCGAGCAGGAACTGATGCCACAGTCCGGCGAAAGGAATGCTGACCACTGCCACGGCAAGCCAAACTGCGAGCGTGTGGCTGACGACGGCGGCGCGACGACTGTGCGGAAAGGCGCGACGAACCAAAGCCAACGCGCCCAGCCAGACAAGGGTGAGCAGACCGCCCCAAAGCCACGGCAGCGGCGGGAGCAGAGTGCCCGTGACAGAACTGAAGAGGCGAATGACCACATCGCCCTGTCCCTTTGCAAAGAACAGGAGAAGGAACAGGGCGAAGAGGATTCGGGAGAGCAAAGTCATGAAACGGGAAATGTTATTGTCTGCCAATGGAGGAATAGTGGAAACCGCCGGCGCGCAGTTCTTCGGGATCGTAGATGTTTCGACCGTCAATGACAACAGGCTGGTTCATGGTGCGGCGCACGACTTCCCAAGAGGGCAGACGGAACTGCTTCCATTCGGTCAGAAGCAGGAGGGCGTCGGCACCGAGGGCAGCGTCATACATATCTTTGGCATAAATCACGGCATCGCCCAAACGACGGCGACACTCGTTCATGGCGACGGGGTCGAAAACTCGGACTTGGCAGCCGGCGTCGAGGAGATGGCGGATGATGACCAAGGAGGTTGCCTCGCGCATGTCGTCGGTCTCTGCCTTGAAAGCCAAGCCCCAGAGGGCGACGGTTTTGCCTTTCAGTTCTCCGCCGAAATGTGCCGAGAGTTTTTGGAAGAGCACGGACTTCTGACGCTCGTTCACCTCTTCGACGGCTTTGAGCACGCGCATCTCGTAGCCCTGCTGACGAGCCGTTTGAATCAACGCCTTGACGTCTTTCGGGAAACAGGAGCCGCCGTAGCCGCAACCGGGATAGAGGAACTTGGAACCGATGCGCGTGTCTGCGCCAATGCCTTTGCGCACCATATTGACGTCTGCGCCGACAAGTTCGCAAAGATTGGCGATGTCGTTCATGAAAGAGATGCGCGTGGCGAGCATGGAGTTGGCAGCATACTTAATCATCTCTGCCGAGGGAATGTCGGTGAAGAGGATGCGGTTGTTGGTCATCATGAAAGGAGCATAGAGACGCTGCATCAGTTTGCGCGCTCTTTCGCTCTCAACGCCGACCACGACGCGGTCGGGACTCATGAAATCTTTGACGGCAGCACCTTCTTTCAAAAACTCAGGGTTGGACGCGACGTCAAACTCAATCTCCACGTTTCGGGCGGCGAGTTCTTCGGCAATGACTGCCTTGACCTTCTGAGCGGTGCCGACGGGAACCGTGCTTTTCGTGACGAGCACGACATAGTGGTTCATGTTTTGTCCCACCTCGCGAGCCACTTGCAACACATAACTGAGGTCGGCAGAGCCGTCTTCGTCGGGCGGCGTGCCGACGGCGCTGAAAACCGCCTCCACTTCGTCCAAGCAGTCCGTCAGACGGGTCGTGAACTTCAAACGTCCCTCGCGGAAGTTGCGGACAACCATTTCTTCAAGTCCGGGTTCATAGATGGGCACCTTCCCTTCGGAAAGCATTTTGATTTTTTCTTCGTTGATGTCCACACAAGTCACCTCGACGCCCATTTCGGCAAAACAAGCGCCCGAAACGAGACCGACATAGCCGGTGCCGACGATAGCAATTTTCATAAGACTGTGAAATTTGTTTTTTGGGAATGGAGAAAAGGAAGAAAAGTTCGGTGTCTTGCAAGGAACAGACGCTGCCGCGAGGGCACGCTTTCAGATGACCTTAGAAGAGACCGAACTTTTTGAAGACATGAAAGGGAGGAAACGCCCTTTAGTTTGCGGGAGCGGCAGGTGCAGCGGGTGCAGCGGGAGCAGCAGGAGCCGGAGTTGCAGGAGCGGCAGGAGCTGCCGTGGTGGCAACGGAAGCAGAACTTTCTCCGCGCGGAGCGAAGAAGACGGAAGACACGGAGAAGACAACGAGCAATGCTGCAAGAGTCCAAGTGGCTTTCTCCACCACGTCGGTGGTCTTTCTCACACCCATGATTTGATTGGAGGCTGCAAAGTTGGAAGCCAAACCGCCGCCCTTGGATTCTTGAATGAGGACAATCAGGGTGAGGAGAATGGCTGCAATTACTGCCAAAATGACTAAAACAGAATACATATTAAGAATGGTTTTGATGATTTTGATTGATTATCAACTTCTGAAGGAAGCGGATTTGGTCTGCAAAGTAAGCACTTTTTTTCGGATTATTCAAATTGACCTTGCGCATAATTTCAAGAGCCTTCTCGTAGCGCTGCTGTTTGATGTAGATTTTGGCAAGTGTCATGGTCAAATAGCCGTCATCGGCAGGCTCTTCTTCCTCTTCGTTTTGCACTTCGGGAACGAAGGTCGGCTCCTCTTGCAAACGAATGCGCGAGGGTTTCTGCTCGATGAAGTCGTCAATGAGTTCCGCGCTTCGGTCGCCGGCGTTTTTCTCGGCGCCGTCTTCCGTCTGCGGTTCGGCATCGTCCATCAGGAGGAGGAAGGCGGAGTAGTCGCTCGTCGCATCTGCCGCCGTGGGTTTGCGCTTCGGTTGCTCGTCGCCGAGGTCGGCGGTGCGGAGGAAATCGTCGATGAGGGCAATGGTGCGGCTGCCCCCTTCTTCCGCGGGTTTCTCCGGTTCGGTCTCTGCCACGGGTTGAACCGCATAGTTGTCCGCTTCGACCATCTCGAAGAGCACGCGGCGGTCGGGCAGACACCCCGCCATCTTGCGCAACTCCTCGCCGAAGTCGGGGTCGTGGAGCAGGAAGAGGTTGCGCAGGAACAAAAGCCGAGCTGCCTGATAGTAAGGATATTTTGCTATCAGTTCGCGCAGTGCAAAGAGCGTGTCTTTGTTCAACTGCTCGGGGTGAGCGATGAGTTCGGCAACGTGGATGTCCATGTGAACTTTTGGGAGGCTTCAGGTTTCTCACCAGTCAGCGACGGTGGCATTGAAGATTTGATCGCAGAGGTCTTTCACCATTTCCGTCACGAGAGTTTCCTGAACGGCGGCTAACTGCTGCGTGGAGTCATACTGGGTGGTGGCAGAGAACTGCTTCTCCCAGGATTGTCCCGTTTTGGTGTTTTTGAAGCGGATATTGACGGTCATGCGGAGTTGCACCTGAGAAGCATAGCCGTCGGCAGCGATGGCTTTGTTGAACTGGTCGTAGGCTGTGATTTCGCCAGCCACCTGCAAGTCGCCGCTTCGTTTCACCAGTTTCAAACGGGTTTGATTGACGTATTGATCTTGGAGCTTGTTGTTGAAAATGGCTTCCATCGGCGCCCAGCCGTAGGGGGCGCGGTTGGCAATCTTGTCAATCTGAATGGTTTTGATGATGTCGTAGTTGATGTTGGTTCCCGTGAAACGATAACTGATGCAACTGCCGACGAGCAGACAGGTCAGCAGGAGCGAACAGAAGGTGTGGAAAAGCGTTCTTTTCATGAGAAAGAGACTGAGGAATGGAACGGGAAACAGGATTTGCAAAAAAAGTTGCGGAAGGAATTGCGAAAGGAGTGACGCGACTGAAAGAGCCTCATTCTTCTTCGAGATGATATTCTTTGATTTTGCGGTAG
>JBJEAG010000122.1:10927-13444 GCA_051868855.1 Alloprevotella sp.
GCGACTGAAAGAGCCTCATTCTTCTTCGAGATGATATTCTTTGATTTTGCGGTAGAGCGTGCGCTCGGAGATGCCGAGACTGTCGGCGGCTTGTTTGCGTCGCCCGTTGTGTTCTGCCAGTGCGCGGCGAATCATTTCGCATTCGACTTCTTCGAGCGAGCGCCCGGCATGGGGCATCGGCGTGTCAGCGGTTTTCTTCGGCGCTTGTTCGGCAAGTTCTTCCTTGACTTCTTCGGCTTCCCAGAAGGGGGCTTCTTCCTCGTCTTTCACAAATTGGTCGGCGGAATGAGTGCCGAAGACCAAATTGCGGGAGTCGTTTCGCGAGCCGAGGGAAGAGGCGGGCGCGGGGTTTTGTTCGCGAACGATGCGTTTCAGTTCGGTGACATCGCGGCGGAGGTCGAAGAGTATCTGATAGAGAATCTCGCGCTCGTTTTCAAAACTGTGCTCACGCGGCGTCTCCGTCACTGCCACCAACTGGCTGTGGGAGGGCTCGGCGGGAAGATAACTGCGCAAGGTCTCGGCGTCGATTTCTCGTTTCTCGGCGGTGACGCTCATGTTTTCCGTCAGATTTTTCAACTGACGCACATTTCCTTTCCAAGAATAGGCGACCAGTAAGCGCACGGCGTCGTCGGTGAGACGCACGGGCGGCATCTTGTAGCGTTCGCTCATGTCGAGCGCAAACTTTCGGAAGAGCAGTGCGGCGTCGTTGCCACGGTCTCGGAGCGCGGGGACGGCGATGGAGATGGTGTTGAGTCGATAGTAGAGGTCCTCGCGGAACTTTCCTTCGGCAATGGCTTTCTCCATGTTGACATTGGTGGCGGCAACGATTCGGACGTCGGTCTTGCGGACCTCGCTGGAGCCGACGCGAATGTATTCTCCCGTCTCCAAAACGCGGAGCAGACGTGCCTGCGTTTGCAGCGGCAGTTCGCCGACCTCATCGAGGAAGAGCGTGCCGCCGTTGGCAGCGGCAAAATAGCCTTCGCGTTGGTCGATGGCGCCGGTGAAAGCTCCTTTTTCATGACCGAAAAGTTCGGAGTCGATGGTTCCTTCGGGAATGGCGCCGCAATTGACGGCAAAGTATTTTTTGCGTTTGCGAAGACTGTGTTCGTGGATGATGCGGGGAAAGACTTCTTTGCCGACGCCGTTTTCGCCCGTGACCAGCACCGACAGGTCCACGGGAGCAATCTTGAGCGCAATTTCGATGGCACGGTTCAGTGCCTCGCAATTACCCACAATGTTGTAGCGTTGTTTGACTTGAAGAAGTAAACTTTCGTCCATGTCTGAAAAAGAAGAAGTTTCACCCATTACGGATTCGCGCCGGAGGCGTGAAAGGTTGTTGCAAAGCGAAGTTAAGAAGATGTTGCGAAGCAAAGTTAGTACTTTTCCGCAGAACTATGTCAATTCTTCGCTTTTGATTCCGAGTGCCGACATGAGCGAGTAGCCCAGAATCTCCTGGCTGAAGCCTCTGCCCGTGACGGGTTGCATGGTGAGCAGCGTGATTTCCGTGTCTTTTGCGTCGCGGCAGATTTTCGTCACTTTGTCGCCGTAGGCATCCATGTCTGCCACGACAATCAGGTTCTTCACCTGCTTTTCTTCGCAGAGCATGGCAAACGATTGCAGGAAGAATTCTTCGCCGGAGACAATCTCCTCCACGGGAAACGTGAAGAGCGAAAAGGAACCGATGCGGTCGTCGAAACGCAGTCCGTTGAGGTCTTCCCGAAACTTTGAGGGCGTGAAATTCTGCAACTCCTCTTTCTTCGGAGAATAGAGGAAATGTGCCTGAATCTCTCCCGCACCGGGACGGAGTCCGCCGTCAAGGGCGACGCAGTCCAGCCAATGGCAGAGGTCACCCTTCGGAATGCGGCGACCAATCATGCGCTCGAAATTCACAATCAGATCAAACGCCACTTTGTCCAAAAAGTCGGCATCAACCAGCACCACCGAGGGAGCAAAAACGGAAGGAGAAGTTTTGTCTGTCATCGGGAACTTAGGGGGATTATAAGGTTTCTGACCCCGAGCGGGCGTCAGTCTTCAAAATCAAACAAAAAGGGAGACATGTCGTCGGAAGCGTTCTGAGCGAAGTCGTCGAGGGCGCGGCGATCTTTCTTGGTGGGACGTCCCGTGCCCTTGGCTCTTCCGACGAAACCGCTGATGCGCTGCATCTCGAGAATCTCATATTGCTCCGGCGTCGTGATGTCTTCCAAAATGTCGGGCAGAAGTTTCGCACCGACGCGCTTCTCGATGGCTTGCTTCACGCGGAAGGTGTAGGTCACGGGCGATTTCTTCACGCCGACCTCGTCGCCTTCCTTCACGGTGCGCGAGGGTTTCACCTGCGCGCCGTTGAGCGTGATGCGCCCGCTCTTGCACGCATCGGCAGCCAGCGAACGCGTTTTGAAAATGCGCGCTGCCCAAAGCCATTTGTCAATTCTTGCTTCCATGAGTTTAGGGACGGGTATGTCAAAATGCAGATTTTTGGCTTTATCCTTGACGGTGCGTCAGAATGGTCAAGATGCAAGG
>JBJEAG010000123.1:0-2968 GCA_051868855.1 Alloprevotella sp.
AGCCTTTCGTAAACTCTTGGCGTCAGCCTTTCATGCGGTCGAAGAGGGAGCTGAGGCGTTCCAGTTCTTCTTCGTTGGCGAAGGAGAGGATGATTTTGCCTTTTCCTTTCTGTGAGCAGGTCATTTCCACTTTGGTGCGGAAGACTTCGGCGAGGCGACTCTTCAGCTCGTTGTACTCTTCGGGCAGGCGATTCTTAGCCTTCATGGTGTGGCGTCCGCTCTTGACGGTTTCTCCGTTGTTGAGCGCTTTGACCATGTCCTCCACCTGACGCACGGAATAGCCTTTCTCCTTGATTTCGTTGAAGAGTTTCACCTGCAAGGTCGGTTTGTCGAGTCCGAGCAGGGCGCGGGCGTGACCTTGGTCCACCTCTTTGTTGCGCAGCGCCATCTGCACCTGTGCCGGCAGTTTGAGCAGGCGGAGATAGTTGGCGATGGTGGCGCGGTTCTTACCGATTTTCTCGGAGAGCTTGTCCTGCGTGAGGTGATATTGCTCAATGAGGTTTTGATAGGCGAGCGCGATTTCGATGGCGTTGAGGTCCTCGCGTTGAATGTTCTCCACGAGTGCCATTTGCATCATCTTTTCGTCGTCGGCGGTGCGCACGTAGGCAGGGACGGAGTTGAGTCCCGCCATCTGTGAAGCACGCCAACGTCTTTCGCCGGCAATGATTTGATAGGTGCCGTCCTCCATCTGTCTCAGCGTGATGGGTTGGATGATACCAATTTGCCGGATGCTTTCGGCGAGTTCCTCGAGGGAAGTCTCCGAAAATTCGCGTCGGGGCTGGTTGGGATTGGCTTTGATTTTCTCCACCGGCACTTCGTTGATGCTGGAAGAGCCTCCGGTGTGGAGTTCGTCGTCGGTGGAAATGAGTGCGTCAAGTCCGCGACCGAGAGCCGGGAATTTTTTGTGTGCAGCCATATATGTGGGTAAATGGGTCGGAGGTCGCTTCGCTCCGGTCTAAAAGGTCAAAAAGGTTCAAAGGGGGCAAAGAGATGCAGCGCGGCTGTTAAACGTGCCTTCACCGCCTATTCTTTGTTCTTGTTCAGAATTTCCTTAGCCAGTTCGAGGTGGTTCTTGGCGCCGGTGGAGTCTGCGTCGTAGAGAATGGCGGGGAGTCCGTGGCTGGGCGCTTCGGAAAGTTTCACGTTGCGCTGGATGACCACGCGGAACACGAGTTCCTGGAAGTGGCGCTTCACTTCGTCATAGATCTGACGGGCGAGGTTGAGGCGGCGGTCATACATCGTCAGCAGGAATCCTTCGATTTCGAGCGAGGGGTTCGTCTTCCGCTTGACGATGCGAATCGTGTTGAGAAGTTTGGAGATACCTTCCAGTGCGAAATACTCACACTGAACCGGAATGATGACGGAGTCTGCCGCGGTGAGCGCATTGACCGTGATGAGACCAAGAGACGGGGAGCAGTCAATGAGGATGAAATCATACTCATTTCTCAGCGGGTCGAGCACATCCTTCATGATGCGTTCGCGCTTCTCGAAGTTGAGCATTTCAATTTCGGCTCCCACGAGGTTGATGCTGGAGGGAACGACGTCGAGTTTCTCGATGTCGGTCGTGTAGATGGCTTCGTGAATGTCTTTACCTCCAATCAAGCATTCATAGATGGAGCAGTCCACCTTGCTGAGGTCCACGCCGAGTCCCGACGAAGCATTCGCCTGAGAGTCGGCATCGATGAGGAGCACTCGCTTCTCGAGCGTGGCGAGTGAGGCGGCAAGATTCATGGAAGTCGTGGTCTTTCCCACACCTCCTTTTTGGTTGGCTAAAGCAATGATTTTGCTCATGTGTGAAGGATGAATCGGGATTGCTTTTGTTTTGCACGCGAAGAGTGGTCCTTTTCCTGTCGTGTCTGCACAGAGGACCCTCGTCGAATCACTGCGCCCAAGAGCGCAGACCGTGCTGTGAGCGGCAAAGGTAAGCATTTTTTGACGAAGAGCGTGAAGATAAACAGATTTTCGCACTTCTCGACGCCTTGGAAGCAGGGCGTTTTCCTTTGGTTTGATTCCTCTTTCGCTCCTTTTGAAACCACGGATTTGATGGATTTGGCGGATTAAACGGATTCCGCACCGACCCTTTTGACCTCTTTGACCTTTTAGACTTCTTTTGAACACGAATTACTCATAAATCTTCTTCCGCGCTTTGGTATCCGCGTACCACGCCTTGGTACTCGGCTACCACGCCTTGGTACTCGGCTACCACGCCTTGATATTCGGAGTACCACGCCTTGGTACTCGGCTACCACGCCTTGGTATTCGCAGTACCACGCCTTGGTACTGAAAATACCAGCGCTTTGGTACTGAAAATACCGGTGTCGAAAACTGAAAAATATGACACTAAAACTCCCAACTCCCTTGGGAGTCGAACGAAGGTGCGTCAGAATGGTTAAGATGCAAGGCGCCGAGGATGAGGGTGCAGGGAGTGTACTGAAGTACATGACCAAACCCGAGTCCGACGGCAACGCAGCAGATTGACTGTTATGACACACCGTACCACGCCCTTTGGGAGTTTTCCTCCCAACCCCCTTGGGAGTCTTCCTCCCACGCCTTGGGAGTCTTCCTCCCACGCCTTGGGAGTTTTCCTCCCACGCCTTGGGAGTTTTCCTCCCACGCCTTGGGAGTCTTCCTCCCACGCCTTGGGAGTTTTCCTCCCACGCCTTGGGAGCATTGTTGTCGTGCTGCAAAAAAGTTGAATGCGCGTGTAGTTTTTATGCAAAAAAAGACCGCCTCAGCGTTTGCTGAAGCGGTCTGAAAAGTTTTGAGAGAGGTAAGTGCTCGAAGCGAGACTCGAACTCGCACGGACATTTCTGTCCAAAGGATTTTAAGTCCTTCGTGTCTACCATTCCACCATTCGAGCGACCTAAGCCGCTGAGAGAATGACGCTGCGAGCGACTTTGTGTTCTCTGAAGCGAGAGCGGAAAACGAGACTCGAACTCGCGACCCCAACCTTGGCAAGGTTGTGCTC
>JBJEAG010000124.1:0-2967 GCA_051868855.1 Alloprevotella sp.
CTCTTTGACTCTTTGACTCTTTGACTCTTTGACTCTTTGACTCTTTGACTCTTTGTCTCTTAGTCTCTTTGTCTTTTTGACTTCTTATTTCACTACTTTCTTTCCGTCCTTGATGAAGACGCCGCTGCGGGGTTCTTCGGCGAGGCGGCGACCCTGGAGGTCGTAGATGCCTTGGCGCGGAGCGGAGGTGACGATGCGGATGTCTTCGATGCCCGTGACTTCGCCTTCGCCAATCACGCTGACGCTGATTTGACGCGGGGCAGCGCCGGCACTTTCTTCATCGATGATGTCGCCGCGGGAAGAAACGGTGAGGAACCAGCGCTGGGGTTTAAGCGCTCCCTCGGGGTGATAGAGGCTGCCGTCCGTCATGGTGTAGTCGTTGTCGGCGTCGAAACTGCTCTTCTCGGAATAGATGCCCGTGAAGGTGTAGAGGCGGGTGACGCTGGCGCAGTCGATGGTCTTGCTTTCGGGCTCGGCGAGGGCGACATTGCTGAGCGTGATGGTCTTGTCGCCGGCTTCGAGGGCGCGGATGAGGTAGGGCGTGTTGGGGCGGAGCGTGCCCGTGGTCACCTTCTTCACTTCGAGCACCACCTTCGTGCTGCCGTCGGCTTCCTCATATTCGTGGAAGTTGTTGATGCACGCCACTTCCAGTCCCTGCGCCGTCCAGTCTGCGCTCTTCATGGCGAAGGGCACGTAGAGCGGCTGCCAATTGGTGTGGCTGAAGCTGCGGGTGTAGGTGAAGTTAATCACATCTTGCGCGGTGGTATATTCTTCTCCGTCTGCCAGTGTCATCGGCCACGTACCGCTGATGATGAGGGTGTAGTCGTCGCTGATGGCTTGACCACCGTATTTGCGTACGCCGATGTAGTAGGCTGTGCCTTTCGTGACGGTGTAGGTGAATTGGAAGTTGCTGTTCTCGCCGCCGTCGTCGTTGTATGTCAATCTGGTCGTGCCGTCGCTGCTCCATAGTGAGCCGTAGGTGTCCCAACTACCCGAGGTCGTCACGGTGAGTTCCCCGTCGCCGGGTGCCACGAAGCGGTAGAGGTTGTAGCCGTTGATTTCCGTACGACCTCCGCTCACGGCTGCAATCTGAATGGTGTGCGTGCCGGCTCCGAGGCTCGGGATGGTTTCTCCGCAGACGGTGCAGGAACCCGTGGCATAGTCAAAACTGTGACCGGTGCATTTCACCACGGGGTCAGCAATTTCGGCTGTCAGCGCTTCGTCGGTGAAGAAGCGGTGGCAGAGGTCGCACTGCCAGTATTCCACATTGCCGTCGGCGGTGCAGGTCTTCTCCATTGCGTCGTGGTGAGTGATTGTGCCGTGGTTGAAGGTGACGGTGCCTTCCGCGTCGGGACGCGTGTTGCTGAAACTGCCGCCGCTGACGACGCCCGTGCAAGTGATGGTGATGTCGCCCTCGGCATAGACCGTGTGGGCGGAGCCGAGTTGCGGATAGTCGTCCGTGCCAAGTTGCTGTCCCCAGGTGTTGGCGGACGCAGCGCTTTGCAGCAGATAGGTCACCATGCCGCTTTGGAGTTCGGCAGTGGTGTAGCCCGCGGTCTCGCCGCTCACGCTGCCGCCGGTAGTGGTATAAATATCCCCAATGCCTCGGGGCGTCTGCACCGTTCCGTTGGAGGTCAGGGTGGCATCGCTGCTGAACACGGCATAGTCTGACAGAGTCAGAGCCGCTTGTACCCTTCCCACCACCAGACCGGATGTCTGATAGTTGGACGTTTCGGTCACATTGCCTGTCGAAAGCACATTGGAGATGCTGCCGGCAGCTGTGATAAATCCGGCAATGCCTCCCACATCTTCACTACCTTCTACATTGCCATAGTTGGCGCAATGGGAGATGCTGCCTCCCTGCTGATCACCGGCAATGCCGCCCACAGCATAGTCTGCTGTGCTTTTCACCACACCGTAGTTGGTGCAGAATTCAATCGTACCATAGCCCATACCACAGATGCCACCCACAGAATAGTTTGCGGCAGTTACCTGTGCATGGCTGGTGCAATGTGAAATGGTGCCGCCGTAATGGACGCCGGCGATACCACCCACGTAATACGTGCCGGAAATCGTGCCATCCGCCACCGTCACGTTGGACACTGAACCTAACAGACCTCCTATAATGCCCGTATCATTGTCAGCGCCCGTGATGCTGACACCGGTGAACGTGATGTTCCGGATGGTGCAATAACCGATATCACCAAACATTCCGGCATCGCGCTGTGTCCAATTGACATAGAGGTTGGAGATGGTGTGGCCGTCGCCGTCGAAGGTGCCGGACCAATTAATGGTCAGGTCTTCGCGTGAGATGGGCTCCCAACTGCCGAGGCTCTCGGAGCAGACGGTGCTCATGTCGATGTCGGCGGTGAGTTTGGCGCAGGCAGTGGCATGCATGGTGGCAATCTCGCCGTCAGCGGGCGTGTAGGTGCCGTTCACCCAGTCGCGGAACCACGCCAGTTGCGCGGCATTGGCAATCTGATAGGGGTCGGCTGACGTGCCGTCGCCCGCAGCGGGTTGCTCCGTGGCGACGCTCTGTGCCCACACCGAGGCGGGCAGCATGAGGGTTGCCACAAGCAGCAGTGCCGTGAGCAACCGAGTCTTTCGTTGTAAAGTGTTTACCATAAAAATAAAGTATTAAAAACAAATGAGTATCGTCTTAAACACAGAACCCCCCGCCCGTGCCTAAGTGGCATGAGCGGAGGTCAAAGAAATGTGTGCGGAATGTGTGTGAAGAACGGGCAGTCATTACCCCCCCCACGGAAAGTGGGAGCGTGACGCATTGTAGCGAAGCGTTGGCATTCAGACGATGCACGTTCATGAGTTTTTGTGTGATAATTAGGGATTAAGCCGCTGCAAAGTTACTGTTTTTTGGGATTATCTGCAAAAACCTGTGCCAATTAAAAGGAACAAAACTATTGCTGTCCGGTAAAAGTTGTTTCATCCGGATGGTGAGTGCTGAAAGCA
>JBJEAG010000125.1:0-2961 GCA_051868855.1 Alloprevotella sp.
CCTCAAACCCCTCAAACCCCTCAAACCCCTCAAACCCCTCAAACCCCTCAAACCCTTCAAACTCCTCAAACCCCTCAAACCCCTCAAACCCCCTCCCGGAAATCGACACCGCCTTTGAGTTCCTCTACGGCATCATGCTCTGCCGCCTGCAACACCGCGAAATCACGCAGCCCACGCAGGACGCGGCGCAGCAACTCTCCCATTGGCTCGGCATGCTCTCCGAACTTTTCTTCCGACAGAAAGAACACCCCGAACAGTTTGAGGACTTATCTTGAGCAGCGCCGCAAGGCGCATTGAACAGCCGCGAAGCAGCATTGAACTCCCATACCATTATATATATATGAAAACCATACTCGTCACCGGATGCAACGGACAGTTGGGCAGTGAACTGCGCGAACTGGCACCGCAAGAGAACGAAGACGTCAGATTCCTCTTCACCGACAAAGACGAACTGGACATCACCGACCGCAAAGCCGTGAATCTCTTCATGGAGCAACACGCCGTGTCGGTCGTCATCAACTGCGCCGCCTACACCGCCGTCGATAAAGCCGAGAGCGACGAATCTCTCTGCGAACTCCTCAACCACACCGCGCCGGAATATCTCGCCGAAGCAGCCGCTGCCGTTGGTGCCACCATGATTCAAGTCTCCACAGACTATGTCTTCGACGGCACCGCTTGCACGCCCTATCGGGAAGATGACCCGACCAATCCCCAAACGGTCTATGGACGCACCAAACTCGCCGGCGAAGAAAGCGTGATTCGCAACTGCCCCGGCTCCATGGTCATCCGCACCGCCTGGCTCTACTCCAACTTCGGCAACAACTTCGTGAAAACGATGATTCGACTCGGAAAGGAACGCGACACACTGGGCGTCATCGCCGACCAAATCGGTACGCCGACCTACGCTCGCGACCTCGCCAAGACGATTCTCCTCATTGTCGAACGCGGCATCGTCCCCGGTGTCTATCACTACACCAACGAAGGCGCTTGCTCCTGGTATGACTTCGCACAAGCTGTGCACCGCCTCGAGGGCATCCGTTCCTGCAAAGTCAATCCGCTGACCACTGCCGACTACCCCACCCCGGCGCAACGTCCGCACTATTCCGTGCTCGACAAATCCAAAATCCGTCAGACCTACGGCATCACCATCCCCTGGTGGTTTGACTCGCTGAAAGAATGTCTTAAATAATTATAGACGAAAAGCCAAAGCCCAAGTTGCCCCTGTTGTCTCTTTGACTCTTTGACTCTTTGACCCTTTTGACCCTTTTGACCCTTTTGACCCTTTGACTCTTTGTCTCTTTGACTCTTTAATACATGAACCAAGAAATATCCCGCAGACGCACCTTCGCTATCATCTCCCACCCTGACGCCGGAAAAACGACACTCACCGAAAAACTCCTGCTCTTCGGTGGACAAATCCAAGTTGCCGGTGCCGTCAAGAACAACAAAATCCGCAAGACAGCCACCTCCGACTGGATGGAAATTGAAAAACAGAGAGGAATCTCCGTCACGACTTCCGTCATGGAGTTTGACTATGAAGGCTTCAAGGTGAACATCCTTGACACCCCGGGTCACCAAGACTTTGCCGAGGACACCTTCCGCACCCTCACCGCCGTCGATTCCGCCATCATCGTGGTCGATTCCGCAAAAGGTGTGGAGGCTCAGACGCGCAAACTCATGACCGTCTGCCGAATGAGAAAAACGCCCGTGCTTATCTTCGTCAACAAGATGGACCGCGAAGGCAAAGACCCGTTCGACCTCCTCGATGAACTCGAACAGGAACTGCAAATCAAGGTGCGTCCGCTCTCCTGGCCCATCAACCAAGGCGCACGCTTCAAAGGCGTCTATAACATCTTCGAAAACAGCCTCGACATTTTCACACCGGACAAACAGAAGGTGACGGAGAAAGTGTCGGTGGACATCCACAGCACGGACTTGGAAGCCCACGTCGGCGAGGCTGACGCGGAACGCCTCCGCCAGGACTTGGAACTCATTGACGGCGTCTATCCCGCTTTCGACGTGGAAGACTATCTCTCCGCCGAGACAGCCCCCGTTTTCTTCGGTTCCGCCCTCAACAACTTCGGTGTGAAGGAACTGCTCGACTGCTTCGTCAAGATTGCGCCCTGTCCCCGCCCCACTGTGGCAGAGGAACGCGAAGTCAGCCCCGAAGAAGCCAAGTTCAGCGGTTTCATTTTCAAAATCACCGCCAACATCGACCCGAACCACCGCTCCTGCATCGCCTTCTGCAAGGTGTGCTCCGGACGCTTCGAGCGCAACAAGCCCTACAAACTCATCCGCACGGGAAAGACGCTCCGTTTCTCCTCGCCCACGCAGTTCATGGCGCAGCGCAAAACGACCATCGACGAAGCCTGGGCGGGCGACATCGTCGGACTGCCCGACACACAGACCTTCAAAATCGGCGACACACTGACCGAAGGCGAAGACCTCCACTTCCGCGGACTGCCCTCCTTCTCGCCCGAATTGTTCAAATACATCGAGAACGACGACCCGATGAAGACCAAGCAGTTCAACAAGGGACTCGCACAACTCATGGACGAAGGTGTGGCTCAGCTCTTCGTCAACAGTTTCAACGGCCGCCGCATTGTCGGCACGGTGGGACAGTTGCAGTTTGAAGTCATTCAGTATCGTCTGGAAAACGAATACAATGCCCGCTGCCGCTGGGAACCGGTTCACCTCTACAAAGCCTGCTGGATTGACAGCGACAACCCCGCCGCGCTGGAAGAGTTCAAGAAGAGAAAGTATCAGTACATGGCGACCGACATCGAAGGCCGCGATGTCTTCCTCGCCGACTCGGGCTATGTGTTGCAAATGGCGCAGCAGGACTTCAAGGACATCCGTTTCCACTTCACGAGCGAGTTTTGAGAAGTCTGCGCCGGTAACTTTAACCTGCATTATTCACACTGTCCGTCACGAAAGGTCTAAATGGCAGTGCATCAGCGT
>JBJEAG010000126.1:0-2956 GCA_051868855.1 Alloprevotella sp.
TATAAAACTATCCCCTAACTGCAATCTGTAAACACAGGGTTTTACAGGTGAGCCCTTATTCCTCCTTGCACTGACTTGGGGGAGTAACACACTGAGAGCGGAAGATGTCTTAGCACTTCGAACCGCAGAACAGTTGAAAGCCGTCACAACCACCACTCGTATAGCCATACGTGGTGTGCACAACAATGTGTATGCAAACGGCTTTTTGTATAATGGAGGCACGAAAGCTTTTGATGCCGCAGATTGCGTCTGGCTCTTAGAACCTGTGTCCGGTGAGACCGAAAAGTTCTATTTGCGCCATGAAGGCACATCTGGAGACGACAACTACATGCAGCCTTCTACTCCCGGCACTATTGGTGCTCTCTCCAGTGCAGCCGTTTTTCACATCACTGCAACCGTTTCCGGTGGGTCTGGTGAGGCTAACTGGGCTAATGGTGGTTCCGTAAATTCCGCTGTGCCGACTGGAAATTTACTCCGTTTTGTGAGTGAAGATGGTTATTGGTTTAGATGCAAGGGAGGCACCACAATGGATAGAGTGAATAATGCTTACGGTGACTTTACGGTTTTTCTTGCCTACGAGCTGGTACCCTCTGCCTCCATTACATTTAATTATTACAATGAAGAGGGAACAAAACTCGGCGAAGCAACAACCTCTTTGCCTCAGGGTGAGACGGTGGCTCCCGATGTACCTTCTTATGTGGAAATTACCTCTTCAAACATTCCTGCTGATGCAGTCGTGGGAAGTGAAAATGTTTCCTACGACGTTTACACTCGCATCAAATCTGATGCTCCTTTCCAAGTTTCTGCTTCCACCGACGATGCCACGGCAAATTGGTTCGGAATGAAGATTCGCAGCACACTTTGGGTCTTTGAAGGTGGCGACGAACTCGTGCGCACTCAAGCCGTTGACTACACGCTTTCCACTTTCAAGAACTATCAGTGGTGTCTGACGGGTGACTGGTTCAACGGTTTCACCATCACAAACCGCGGCAACGGCAAACACATGGCTGACCTCGGAAACCTCAATCCCAACAACTCAAGCCATGCTGCCATCAACACCACAGATGACGACGGATTGACAGGAACCCACGTCTTCAAACTCGTGACGCCGAGTGCCGGAAGATACTGCTTCCTCTACAAAGGAGAAACTGACGCCTATCTCTCCAACAAAGGCGGAGTAAGTAATCAATATCTCAGCAAATACAGTTTGGACGGAGGTGCTGACATCACCTTCATGCCCCTCAGCGAAAGCGAAGCAGTGGCAGCCTACAAGAACAGCATTTCGAGCACGCAAGGTTTTGTCGGTGGCTACAGTGCCGCAGACCTCGCAGGATTGGATGCCCTCTCCACAACGGAGGAATGTGCCGCATTCGACGCCGCCTTGGCAACCAAGTCGGTCATTGCCTTCGACGATGCAAAATACTATCGCGTCAAGAACTACGCCCGCAACCTTGGCATCGACAATGGAGTTCACGTCGGACAAGGCGGCTACATGGGAGTCTATCATGCCAACGATGCCGCTCCCATCTCCTGTCACAACGAACTCCTCAGTGAGCCCGCTTCCGTCTGGAAGTTTGAGAAAGACGCAGACTCCGAGAACTATCGCATCTACAACCTGAACGCAAAAGCCTATATTGGAAAGTCCCACGCAAATGCCAGCCAATATTTCACCCTGGTCACTGCCTCTGACGATGCCGGTCTGTTCTCTCTGACCGAACAGACTTCCGCAACGGCTCAGCATGTCATTGCCTGCACCAACGGCGCCGGATTGCACACACAGCTTCACGTGTCGGGCAGCGGTGTGATGAACTACAATGCCAACGCAAACTCCGCTTCTGCATGGTATCTTGCTCCTGCTGACGAACTTGAGGTGAACTTCAATGCCAACGGAACGGACTATTGGGCTTCTCTCTATCTGCCCTTCGACGTCACGCTGCCTGACGAAGTGAAAGCCTACGCAGCCAAAGGACACGGAAGCGACTATGTCAGTCTGACTCCCGTCAGCGGAACTCTTGCCGCTGAAGACGGCGTCATCCTCAAAACCTCTGCTGCCACCGTTTCTCTCCCCATTCTGACCAGCTCTGCCGCGAAAACCACGGGCAACCTCTTCGAAGGTGTCTTGGAGAAAACGGACATCACGGACAACCAAAGCAACTTCTACACGCTCGGCGCATCGAGCGGCGTGGTGGGTCTCTACCATCCCTCTGCAACGTATCTGAAAGCAAACCGCGCTTATCTCCCGGCATCTGCCATGACGCTCGCTCCCGGCTTGCGCTTCGTCTTTGACGACGAACTCACCGGAATCAGCGAAGTGAATGCTGCTGAAAACGAGACAAAGGCATGCTACGACCTCACCGGACGTCGTGTCTATGCTCCGAAGCACGGAATCTACGTGATTGGAAACAAAAAAGTCCTCATCCCTTAACCTGTATTATTCACACTGTTCCGTCACGAAAGGTCTAAATGGCAGTGCATCAGCGTGAGCACAGCGATGACGATGCAGAATGTAGTGAATCCTACTTTCAAAGAGGAAGAGCGAGCACCACGCTGAGGTGCTGCCAGTTAGGCCTTGCAGTAGGAACGAGTATGAACAATGCAGGTAAAACACTAACTAACATGATGAAAAAGAAATATATGACTCCTCGGTCATTCAGTGTGACCCTTTCTTCTCAGCACATGCTTGCTTTAAGTTCTATCGGTGTCGGCGAAGACTCTGCCGACCAATGGTCTGACCGCCGCGGCGGATGGAATTCCGACGATTGGTGGAGCGGACATAACGCCGGAGACACAGAAGAATAAAATCGGAGTGAACAGACACTCTCGCACATAATGAACTTTGGAAAGGCGCGGCAACAAACCTTTCCAAAGTTTTTTGTTTGAAGTCCGGCAAAAGTTTTTCAGCCGGATGGTGAGTGCTGAAAGCACGAACGAGGGAGCCGAAGGCGACCGAGATTCT
>JBJEAG010000127.1:0-2952 GCA_051868855.1 Alloprevotella sp.
AGTTGTCTCCGTGAACGGCGAACCGAGAGTTCTGATTGACACAGACCAAAACGGCGAGGTGAACATCATCGCTGCCGACGTGAACAATAATGGCGACTTGGATGAAGGCGAAATGGTTGACGTCAGTGAAGCACATATGCCCATGCCCACACAGGACGATGTGAACGACAACTTGATGGCACAGACGGACGACGACATGCAAGACTATTCCAACGATGCCGACACCACCATCTACGAAGCATAAGTACACCCCTCTCTGAAAACTGAAACCTCATGAACATATCCATCAAATGCCCGCACTGTGGAGACGAACTGCAAGTCGTCTCCGCAGTGGGGCTTGAACAGAAGAAAGTGACCTGTCCCCAATGCAAGCACCAAATGACCATAGGAGAGTGCATCCCCAAATTCAGTCTGAAGGTGGGAGAAAAAAAATATCAACTCCACTTTGGCAAACAATGGGTGGGCAGAAAGAAAGCCGGCAACGACGCTGAGGTGCAGATTCCCGATGAGCTGCGCTACATGAGCCGGAAGCACGCCCTCATCGAACTGCGCTGCACTGCCAACGGGATTGAATGCACGTTTGAAGAACACGGAAAGAATCCGACCCAGAAAGACGGCATTGAACTCATCGAGGACGACATCGTCTATCTGTTCATCAACGACTGTCTGAAACTGGGCGAAACGAGAATGTATCTCGCCGGCGAGTTCGAATAGTCCCTCCTTCTGTTTTCCCTCCTTTATCGTGCCATTATTTTTTATTGATCCATTAATGTTCATTAATTGATTCGTTAATGCTTCATTAATAAAAAGGTTCACGCGGAATCCGCAGAATGAAAAGGACTCTCCCTTAATGGACTTTGATGGATGAGAAATCCACTTGAAACTCCCCCTAACATGAAGATCAAAATATCCCAACCGCTCTGTTTTTCCGCTTTGGGTCAGAAGCCCAATCAGGAAGACGCCCTCTTCCCACCCCAGGGAGAAGCCACCCATGACAGCCGGGTGTTCCTCGTCTGCGACGGTATGGGCGGACACGAACATGGCGAGGTGGCAAGCGCCTGCGTGGCAGAAACCATCGGACGCAGCACCGCCCACCTGCCCGTCTCCACCACCGAGGAAATGAAACAGGCTTTTGAAGATGCCCTTCAAGAAGCCTACGCCCGACTCAACGAACTCGACCACAGCCATTCGGAAAGAAAGATGGGAACCACACTGACGTTCCTCGCCCTTTGCAGCGATGGGGCTTTGGTGGCTCACATCGGCGACAGTCGCGTCTATCAGTTCCGTCCCGGCAAGGGAGTGGTGTTTCAGACCCGCGACCACTCCTTGGTGAACGAACTCATCGCTGCGGGAGAACTGAACGAAGAAGAAGCCAAGTCTTTCTCACAGCGCAATGTCATCACCCGCGCCGTGCAACCCCACCAGGAATATCCCGCCAAAGCGACGTTCACCGTCTTGACCGACATCCGCCCGGGCGACCTCTTCTTCCTCTGCTGCGACGGAGTGCTGGAACAACTGGGCAACCCCGATTTGGAAAGACTCCTACTCAGCCGCGACACACCCGAAACACGTCTTCGTACGCTGCAAGAGGAATGCCGGAAGAGAAATACTCGCGACAACAACACCGCCTATCTCATTGAGGTGAAAGAAGTTGAGAATGCCAACCAGATGAAACTGAGCATGGTGGCTCACGAAAGCGAAAAGGCGGAATCGACGACAGCAGAAATCACCCGCTCCGGCAAGAAGAGACGAATGAGCAGAAGCAGCATCGTGATTGCGGTATGCCTCATCGTCATTGCCGCCATTCTCTCCTTCCTCTTTTTGGGAGCACAATCTGAACAGGAAACAGTGAAGCACTCCAAACAGCCCAAGGTGGAGAAGGTGGAGAAGACACAAGGAATCATTCAACGACCCAAGAAATAAGACACAAGGAATAAGAACATGGCAGACAAAATACAGAAAGAAGGGATGCTGAAAGTGGGCACCCTGCTGGCAAACGGGAAATATCGCATCGACCAATATCTCGCTTCGGGCGGTTTCGGCAACACCTACGTTGCCACGGATATGGCATTCGATGAGAATGTCGCCATCAAAGAACTCTTCATCAAAGGCGTCTGCGGAAGAACTGCCGAATCCGCGGAGATTTCCGTCAGTCTCTCCGAAAACCAAAGAGCCTTCTCGGCACAGCGGGAGAAATTCCGCAAAGAAGCCAAACGCATCCGCAAACTCAACAACCCGCACATCATCAGCGTCCACGACTTGTTCGATGAAAACGGCACTTCCTACTATGTTATGGACTTCGTGGAAGGCGAGAGTCTCTCCGCTCGACTGAAGCGCACCAAGAAACCGATGAGCGAAGCAGAACTCATGTTGCTGGTTCCTCAGGTTCTTGATGCGCTTGAGTGTGTTCACGCCGAGAGCATCTGGCACTTGGACTTGAAACCTGCCAACATCATGGTGGACGCCAAGGGCAACGTGCAACTGATTGACTTCGGAGCAAGCAAACAGTTGAAAAATTCCAACGGCGACAGTCTCTCCACCTCTTCTGCCATGGCATACACCGCAGGCTATGCCTCCTCCGAACAGATGGAACAGAACATCGACAAATTCGGACCTTGGACAGACCTCTATTCGCTGGGCGCCACCATGTATAACCTGCTCACCATGCAGCAGCCTCCCTCGCCTTCTGACATCGATGAAGATTCGCGCACTGCCTTGAAACTGCCCAAGGGCATCAGCAAAAAGACCGAAAGGCTCATTTTCTGGCTGATGAAACCGAATCGCAAGATGAGGCCGCAAAGCGTGACGGACGTGAAACAATTCCTCGTCGAAGCAAACGACTCTCCCCGACCTAATATTGAAATCGATGAGGATGAGGATGGCGACACCATCGTCACACAAAAAAAGCCTAAAGCGTCCACACCGCCCACGCCTCCGACACCTCCGACACCC
>JBJEAG010000128.1:0-2943 GCA_051868855.1 Alloprevotella sp.
GCACTGCCATTTAGACCTTTCGTGACGGAACAGTGTGAATAATGCAGGCTAAATCTATTTTCAGTCTGATTGTAAGAATTATTGACGCACAGAAAGGAACGTTGTTCCCGTGGAGTCAGCGGGTGCAATATTATGAATAATGTTTGACGTGGTTCGCCTTTGGTTCAGATTTTTTTAGTCATGTCCTTTTTCTAAGTTGTCAAAGTTGTCTCAGTTGTCGTTTCTTAATCATCCAACTTTTCATCCCTCGTCGCGAACCGGTCGCAAGCAGCGGGGAAGTTTGGTGAAAAAAATAACCGTCACAACACCGTTGTTAGTATTAAATGCGTACATTTGCCACAAATATTCATTCCCCAGATATTCACAATTCTTTTTTTACCTTAATCATTTAATCTATGAAGAAATTCTCTCTCTTTCTGAGCCTGATGCTCTGCATGGCCATGCAGGCATGGGCTGGGAGTGCAGTGACGAAGGCTTCAGCCGAGCTACATGCCGTGCCTCTCGCGGCAGTTGCGAGTCCAAAAGCCACAAGCTTCACTCCGGGAACAGTCGTGACCGATGCCGCTTTAATCAACGAAGCGTACGTTTACGTGATTCGCTCGGCACGCGGCTTCGTGCTCTACAGCGCCGACTTTCCCAATCACCTTGCGGGCAGTGCCGGCAGTGGCGTTAGCGACGAGGGCACTGCTGCCTACGATGTGGCTGCCCAGCAGTTCCAGTTCAAAACCGATGGCACCAACACCTACCTCTACAGCGTCGGTGCCGACAAGTATGTGAAGAGCGATGGTTCTTATGAGGACACTCCCTCATCCCCCGTCACCTTTGTGACTACGGGCAATGCCGAATATCCCTTCATGATAAAAATCGGCAGCAGTTACATCAATATGCAGGCTTCATCCGGTTATCCTCACGGCTGTGCTGTGGACGGTTGGAGCACGCCGGATGATGGCAACCGCTTAGCCATCATCGAAGCTGATGTACTCGATGAAATGGAGGCTTATCGCGCTCAGTACAAGGCTCTGGTTCAGCAAATCAACGATGCCAAGAAACTCCAATTCTTCTATCACAGCACCGCTGATGCCGTAGCATCCATTCCTCCCACCATGCCTACGACAGAAGAGGCTCTGTTAGCAGCCATCACTGCCATGCAGGCAGCACTTGATGCCATGGAAAGCACCCCGGTGCTGGGCACCGAGATTGACGGCATACCCCTTTTCGTCGGTAACCTTTTGCACACATCTTTATATGTAGGCTTGAAAGACAACCAACTCGGTTCAAACAACGGCAAGTATGACAAAGACCACGTTTGGTACTTTGAAAAGGCGGGTGAGGACAACACCTACTACATGAAGAACCTTGCCACCGGACTCTACGTTGCTGCGCTGCCCACCTCGAACAATACGCGTGTTGATTTGGTTGAGAAAGAAAACGCAGGTGTCTATTCAGTGGAATATGCCGGCGTGAATGGCTATTGCAACATCTACGACAAGAACGGTGAGGAAGGACTTAATGCATTGCACATGGTTAATTGGGACGGCGTGGTGCGCTGGAGCACTTCTGCCGAAGCTTCTAAGTTCCTGTTGCAGAACGCTTCTGAACTCGTGGCTGCCATGGAGAAGACCTACACCATCCAGAACTTCACCAACGGCTATTTGAGCGTGGCTGACGGCTACGTGGACGGTAGCGGAAACCTGAAGGTGACCAACAACAACGAGCCCGCCAACTTTGACGGCTTGTGGTACATCATGAAGACTGATGAAGGATACTATCGCTTCGTGAATGCAGGCGAAACCAAGAAAGGTTTGATTCTCAACATGACCGGCAGCGAAGCCGATGCCCGTGCCGCCATGACTGCAGCCTCCATTGCCGATGCCAGCGAAGGTTCCTACTTCAACGGCACGATTAATCTCGATGGCACTGCCAGCTACATCAAGATTGCCTCTTCTTCCAACAACTATTGGAACAAACGTGGCGACTATCTGGCTCTTTGGAATTCAACCGGTTCCGTGGGCGACAATGGTTCCACCTTCTACATCAACGAAGTCGTTCCCACCGAGGAGATGCTTTATTCCGAATTTAACACCGTGGAATCCGGTCAGCGTCCCGCCGACATCAATGACTTCTCACTTTGGTACAACGTGCCTGTCGCACATACCGGCGTCACCGACACTTGGATGGAATATGCTCTGCCTTTGGGCAACGGACAGGTCGGCACAACCATTCGCGGCGGCCTCTACAAGGATGAAATCCAGTTCAACGAGAAGACGCTTTGGGCGGGCACCACTGCCAACAGCAACCAGGGCTACTTCCAGAACTTCGGTTCCATCAAGGTCATCGACAAGAGCGGCAACTTCTCGCTCGCTGACGACAGCAAACCTGTGAAAGCATATAACCGCTACCTCGACATCATCGACGGCGTGGGCGGTGTGAACTACAAGAGCAGCGACGAGGCAACCACCTACAAGCGCCGCTATTTCGTTTCATCCACCGACCAAGTGTTCGTCGCACACTATGAAGCTGAAGGTACTGACAAACTGACCTTCGACATCACGTATGCTCCCGACAAACTGATTAACGCCGGTGCGGTGACCTACGCTGACGGCATGGCTTCCTTCGGAGGACAACTCAACGTGGTTGCCTACAACACCGCTTTCAAGGTGTTGACAAACGACGGTGCCACCGTGACGACCGACAGCAAGGGCGTTCATGTGGCAGGCGCAGACTGGGTGAACATTGTGATGGCTGCTGCCACCGACTACGACGCCACCAAGTCCGGCTGTGTGAGCGGTGAAACGGCTGAACAAATTGCTGAAAAGGTTCAGGCTCGCATCGCTGCTGCCGCTGCCAAGGACTATGCCACCCTCCTTGCTTCCCACGTGGAAAAACACAGCGAACTGATGAACCGCGTTTCGCTCACCCTCGGAACTGTCAGCGAAAAGACCA
>JBJEAG010000129.1:0-13305 GCA_051868855.1 Alloprevotella sp.
CGTTTCGTGTTCAAAACAAAGGGAAACGTCACGTCATGAAACGACGAATGGACATTAACGTCTTGGTTAATGCCCATTCACAGAGGGGGAACTTCTTGAAAGTGAAGACTATCAAATGAGTGTCGAAAGGTTCAGGGTTGCGAGAGGAAGTGGATGAGAGAGCGGAGGAGGAGGGACTTTTCTTTGTCCGTCGCCACCGCTTCGATGGGGAAGCCCAGTGCCACGACCTGTCCGCCGCGGCGCGGTTTCGAGGCAATGGCTGCGGAACGTCCGTTGCTGTAGATCAACGGGGTGAAGGTGCCTTCGCCCGCGGGGTTGAGGATGTCGAGTGATTGCGGTTTGTAGTGATTGCGGTCGGGGGAGGTGCGAAGATGAAACTCCGTGCCGAGTCCTTGGATGTAGTTGAGACTGTCGGTGGGGAGCGTTCCGCCCGGTGCATATTTCAACTTCTTTTCTGCAAACTCACGGTGCACCTCGTTTTGTGCGGCGTCGCGTCCCAGATAGTTCCCGCTGAGCAGGAGTCTGCCGCCGTCGGCAAGGTAGCGCGTGAGTTTTGCTTCCGTTTTTTCATCGAAAATGGGGGCGGGCACTAAGTTCTGTGGGGAATCGTGTTGCTGTCCGCAAATCCAATCAATCACCCAGTAGTCCGACAGTGAAGAAAGTTGGCGGAAAGCATCCATGCCGGCGGAACAGAAGGAAAATTCTTTGTAGCGATTGCCCTCACCGAGAATGTAGGCGGCGTGGCGGAGAGGATAGTCAAACGTGTTGCCGCCGAAGACCTGACCAATCAGTTCGTCGCCGGAGTCTCCCGCGTTGGAACGGGAAGAGAGATGGGGCGAGAAGTTCTGTTGTTTGCCGCAGAAGGAAGTGTTGTAGAGATAAGGCACACCATAATCCTTATCCAACAAGAATCCCAGACTGTCAGCGTTTTGAACGTATGCCGGACCGCTGAGACGCGTGAAGTTGTTGACGAGAAGGACACGCGATGCGTTGGTTTTCGGTGACTTATATGCCGTCAGCGTTTCAGAGGGGAAACTCTCGCCGCCTTCGTTCACGGCAGTCACGCGGAAAGCGTAGAGTCTGTCCGGCTCGGGGGTGAAGCGGAACTCAGTGGACTTTCCGATGTTTCGCCCGTTGTCAAATCCGCTGCCGTTGACGGAGGTGTAGAGCACGTAAGCCTGCGGCATGGCGGACGGTTCATCTTCGTCCGGTTGCGCTTTCCAGTTCAGAATGACTTCTTCTTCGTTCTCAGAGAAGAGCACGCTGAACTGTTTCGGCGGCAGAGGTTGGATGACGCAGTTGTGTTTGCCGTGCATGGCTGCGACGGTTCGGAGAATGGTCTTGTAGATGGAACGTGCTGTCCAGAACTTGAAGTGCGGGTCGTGGGCATAGCGCATGTCGGTGAAGTTTTGGTGGGAGAGAAGTTCGAGAATGGCGGACGGCACGTCGGGAATGCGCGTCTCCGCATAGTTCCTGTCCCAACTCTCGCGGCGCGTCCAAGTCACGCCAAACTTTTTGGTCAAATCCGCTGTCAGGTTGTTCAGCAGGAGCGTCGAGAAGTCCAGCGACGCCATGCGCGAAACGCCGGAAGGAAAGTATTCCGTGCCGTCCGGGCAGGTGGTGGTGCTGATGCTGAGAGAACCATAGACCGACAAATCCTTCCGGACGCCCGCGTCAGTGTGGACAGCCAGCGAGAGTTCAAACGGAACGCCCGCGCCGTCGATGCCGGGTTGGAAGGCACTGTTTCCGCTCAGATAGTTCAATGCTCTGCCTCGGGTGCGGAGGTCGTCGGCATAGTCGTTCGTGCCCTCGGACGTATTGACCAGAGAATCGGGAATGCCCGACCAGGCATTGTGATAGCGCGCCGCTTCGAGATAATGCGGCATTCCCGAGAAAGAGGCGGAACTGCCGCGAGCGTGATTCCCGTTTCCTCCGCCGAAACGCACGGCATCCGCCGTCACCACGCCTCGATGTTCGCTCACGTTCGTCAGCACGACCTTCCCTTGCTCATTCGTGCCGGGCGCGAAGTCAAAGGTGCCGAGATAGGTCCAAGTGCCGCCGCCCATCTGCTGATTCACCAGAAAATCCGTTCTGCCTCCGCGATGGAAGACAGAATAGTGCGCGTCGTCAATGCTTTGAGGAAGAGTGCGGTAGGAAACATATACCGCATATTTTCCTGCTTCCGGAATGTTCGGAATCCACTCCACGCGAGAGACGTTTTCCGTGTCGGACTGTGTTTGTGCCATGCGGCAGGTGCCTTCAGAGAACGGGAAGACCGTGTCCGTCATTTCTGCCTCCGGCGCTTTGAAACCTTTGACCTCTTCGGGCGTCTTCCACGCTGTGGCGTGACGGGAGGAAGTCTCACGATATTTGCCGCTCACCCCTGCCGAAGCATCGTTATCGACCACAGCCATGAGCGTTTGCACGTCCCTTTCGCGCGGACAACCCACCACGGCGCCGGCATTTTCCAACATCGGGAAGAGGAAGGGATAGACGAACGATTGCGTCAGCAGGTCCTCGCGGGAACAGTAGAGTGCGGGGCGCTGCCATTTCCATACTCCTTCTTTATAATATATGCCGTGGCTGGGCCAGATGAAGAGGTGACGTCCCTGCAGTCCGCGGGAGAGTTTGTAGGGTTGAGAGTTGTTTTGCACCCAGGGGCGTCCCGTGTGGTCCGTTTTTTTCCAAAGGCGACTCTCGTCTTTCTCACCGTCGCGCAGGAGGTTGGGAATCAAGTCTTCCAGACGTATTCCTTTGTGTGAGAAGATTTCGAGTTTCCAATCCTGCAACTCCGGCGGGAGCAGGTCTTTCACGGTCTTCCGAATGTGTTTCAGGCGTTCCGGCGTCAGTTTCTGTGATGCAAATGACTCGTTCACCACCACGCGCCAAACCTGTCGGAGCGTGTCGGCTTCGACGGACTCAGACTTCATGGGATTATAGGGAACATAGTCCTCTGCGGTGTAGTTGTCAAAGTAGGTTTTGATGATGCCGACTCCCACCTGCGTCAAAGAATCCGTTTGTGCTTTCAGTGCGGCGGGCGCGCAGAGCAGAAGCAGGGGGACGAGCAGCAGGCGGAGGAGCGGGAAAGTGCGGGTGATGTGTAGGTTGTTCACTTGTAAGAATCTTGAAGATGAGTCAAAAGGTCGGCGACGACGAAACAACTTCCGCCGACATAGATGCAGTCATTTTCTTCGGCAAGGCGCAACGCGGTGTCGTAGGCTTCAGCCACGGAGGATGAGGTTTCTCCTTTCAGTCCGTTGGCTTTGCCCAGTTCCGAGAGTCGTTCTGCGGGACAGGCGCGGCGGACGGAGGCTTGTGTGAAGAAATAGTGTGCCTGCTTCGGCAGTTGCGTTAAGACGGTTTCGATGTCCTTGTCTTCCGCCATGCCAAAGACCACGTGCAGATGCCGGAAACGTTCGGACAGTTCTTTCAGCTGACGAGAGAGATGTTGCCAGCCGCCGGAATTGTGTCCCGCATCGCAGACCACAAACGGTTCCTCTTGCAACACTTGCCAGCGTCCCTTCAGTCCCGTCAGTGCACACACTTCGCGGAAACCTTGCAGAATCAGTTCTTTCTTCAATCCGAAAAGCGGGGTGAGAAGGATGAGGGCGTGGAGCAGGGTGTTCGTGTTGAGCACCTGACACTCTCCCATGAGACTGCCGGAGAAAGTGCCGTAGTCTTTGGTGACGTAGGTCTGTCCGTGAAGTAGGTCGGTGGAGTGGGAGAGCACGAGCGGCGTGTCTTCGGCAAAGACGATGGGCGCGTTGGCGGCTTTGGCTGCTTGAAGAAAAACGGGGCGAGTTTCCGGAGTGGTTTCGCCCACCACGACGGGTACGGCGGCTTTGATGATGCCTGCTTTCTCCGTCGCAATCTCTGCGAGCGTGTGTCCCAGGAACTGCGTGTGGTCGAGACTGATGTTGGTGATGAGCGAAAGCTCGGGAAGGATGATGTTGGTGCAGTCCAGTCTGCCGCCCAGTCCCGTTTCAATCACCGCCACGTCCACTTTACTGTCGGAGAAGTACTTAAACGCCAGCGCTGTCGTGATTTCGAAGAAGGAAGGGTGGAGCGGTTCAAAGAATGCGCGCTCTTGCGCCACGAAGTCCACGACATAATCTTCCGGTATCATTTCTCCATTCACGCGGATTCTTTCGCGGAAGTCAATGAGGTGCGGAGAAGTGTAGAGTCCGACTTTGTAACCGTGGAGTTGCAGGATAGCAGCGAGCGTGTGGGCGCAACTTCCTTTTCCGTTGGTTCCCGCGATGTGTATGGTGCGGAAGTTCTTGTGCGGGTGGTCGAAGTGCTCGTCCAGCGCGAGGGTGGTTTGCAGTCCGGGTTTGTAGGCTTTCCCGCCGATTTGCTGAAAGAGCGGCGCGGCGTGGAAGAGATAGTCTATGGTTTCCGAATAGGTCATTTTCGTTTCGAAAGTTCAGAGTTTTCGTTTTCAGCAAAAAGGAAGAGTTTGCGAGGCATCCACACTTTTGTGAGTGTTTGATGCGAGCGCAAACTCTTGTTTTGGTGTCAGAGAAGAAAACGTCTCCGTTGCGTCCGTCATCTGTTGAAATAGTTTCTGAACGCTTTGAAGATTTTGGATTTGATTCCTTCGTTGGGTTTTGTTTCGGGAGTGTCTTTGAGCGCTTCGATGTGCTTTTTCTGCTCCGAAGAAAGATGTTCGGGGATATAGACGCTGATGTTCACGACGATGTCTCCCTTTCCGTAGCCGTAGCCCTGCACACTGGGAAGTCCTTTGCCTCTGAGGCGGAGCGCAGTGCCCGGCTGTGTGCCCGGTTCGATTTTGATTCTTGCCTTTCCGTCAATGGTCGGCACCTCCACGGTGTCGCCGAGGACAGCCTGCGGCAGGGTGAGGAGAAGATTATAAATCAAATCGTTTTCGTCTCGAATGAGATCGGGGTGCGGTTCTTCCTGAATAATGACTTGGATGTCGCCGGGGATTCCGGCGTGGGGCGCGGCGTTGCCTTTGCCTTGCACGTTCAGCACCATTCCTTCCTGGACGCCGGCAGGGATGTTGATTTCAACGATGTCCTCGCCTTGCACGATTCCTTCGCCGTGACACTTGGAGCATTTGTATTTGATGATGACGCCTTCGCCGTGGCAGTCCGGACAGGGGACTTGGCTTTGCATCATGCCGAACATGGTTCTCTGCGTCTGCATCACGTAGCCTGCACCGTGGCACTTAGAACACGTTTCCGGCTGGTGTCCGGACTGACAGCCGTTTCCGTGACAGTCGGGACAGGTGATGCTTTTCCGCACCTTGAACTTTTTGGTTGCGCCGTTGGCAATTTCCGAGAGGTTCAGACGGATTTTCATTCTCATGTCTGCTCCTTTGAACTTTCTCGGTCCGGCGGAGCGTCTTCCGCCTCCGCCGAAGCCTCCGAAGCCAAAGTCGGAGAAGATGTCGCCGAAGTTTCGGAAGATGTCGTTGATGTCCATGCCTCCGGCGTTGAAGCCTCCGCCGAAGCCCGCTCCGTTCACGCCCTCCGCTCCGAACTGGTCGTAGCGGGCGCGTTTGTCCGGGTCGCGCAGCACATCGTAGGCTTCGGCTGCGAGTTTGAACTTCTCTTCAGCCTCTTTGTCTCCCGGATTGCGGTCGGGATGATATTTGATGGCGACTTTCTTGTAGGCACGTTTAATCTCGTCGGCAGAAGCGTTGCGCTCCACTCCCAAGATTTTGTAATAGTCTTTTTCCTCTGCCATGTGTTTAGTCTCCTATATACCTTATTATATATATACGTATTGTGAATGCTTATTGTCCGACAACCACTTTGGCGTGTCTAATCACCTTTTCGTTGAGCAGATAGCCTTTTTGGATGCAGTCAATGATTTTGTTTTTGTCTTCTTCCTTGGGTGCGGGAATCATGGCAACGGCTTCGTGGAAGTCAGTGTCGAAGACTTCGTTGGCAGTTTCCATTTGTTTGAGTCCTTGTGTGGCGAGCGTTTTGTTGAGTTTGTCGATGATGAGGTTCACGCCCTCCTTCAGAGTGTCCAGGTCGGAAGACTTTTCGATGTTCTCTTGGGCACGTTCCAAATCGTCGAGGATGGGAAGAAGCGCCACGAGCACTTTTTCGCCGCCGTTGAGAATCAGTTCGGTCTTTTCTTTGAGCGTGCGCTTGCGATAGTTGTCGAACTCTGCGACGGCACGGAGATATTTGTCCTTCAGTTGGAGAATTTCTTCCTGCGCGGCAGCCAGTTTCTCAGTATCGGTGGCGGGAGTTTCTTCCTCAGAAGTTGTTTCTTCAGAAGACTCTTCGCTTTGTGCGGCGCTCTCGGTCGAAGTTGTTTCGGTGTCTATTTTGTTTTCCTTCTCGGAATCTTTCAGTGTGTCGTTGTTTTCAGTGGTTTGCTTTTTTTCTGTCATGATTGTTTCTTTTTTAGAGACAACAATTATTGAGCAAAAATCATGCCATTGGGCACGGCGTGGGACAATAAAGCTCAGGCACCGTACATTTTTTCTCTGAGTTCTTTGATTTTCGGGTCGTGAATGTAGTCTTCGTAGGTCATGAGTTTGTCAATCGTTCCGTTCGGCGTCAGTTCAATGACGCGGTTGGCGATGGTGTTGATGAACTCATGGTCGTGGCTGGCGAAGAGGATGTTTCCCTTGTAGAGTTTCAAGTTATTGTTGAACGCCTGAATGCTTTCCATGTCGAGGTGGTTCGTCGGCGTGTCGAGAATCAGACAGTTTGCGTTCTTGAGTTGCATTCGGGCAATCATCAAGCGCATCTTTTCACCTCCGGAGAGCACGTTCACTTTCTTCAGAATGTCTTCGTCCTTGAAAAGCATTCTGCCGAGGAAGGATTTGAAATAGACGTCGTTACCTTCGCCCCACTGACTCAGCCAGTCAAGCATTTGGAAGTCTGTGTTGAAGAAAGACGTGTTGTCGAGGGGAAGATATGCCGTAGTGATGGTGACGCCCCACTTGAAACTACCGTTGGCGGGTTTTGCGTTCTCGTTGATGATTTCAAAGAGAGCGGTCATGGCGCGGGGGTCATGGCTGATGAAGACAATCTTCTCGTCTTTCTCCACGGTGAAGCTGACGTTGTCGAAGAGTACTTCGCCGTCTTCGGTGACTGCTTTGAGGTCGCTGACTTCCAGAATTTGGTTGCCGGGTTCTCTGTCGATTTGGAAGATGATGCCCGGATATTTTCGAGTGGAGGGTTTGATTTCTTCGACGTTGAGTTTCTCGAGCATCTTCTTTCGGCTTGTGGTCTGGCGGCTCTTGGCGACGTTGGCAGAGAATCGGCGGATGAACTCTTCCAGTTCCTTCTTCTTCTCCTCCGCTTTCTGCTTCTGGTTCTGCGCCTGACGGAGCGCAAGTTGAGAAGACTCATACCAGAAGGAATAGTTACCGGAGAAGAGTGTCACCTTGCCAAAGTCGATGTCCACGGTGTGAGTGCAGACCTGGTCGAGGAAGTGACGGTCGTGGCTGACGACGAGCACGGTGTGTTCAAAGTTTCCGAGATAGTCTTCCAACCATTCCACCGTTTCGAGGTCGAGGTCGTTGGTCGGCTCGTCGAGGAGCAGGTTGTCGGGTTCTCCGAAGAGAGCCTGAGCCAGCATGACGCGCACTTTCTCTTTACCGGAAAGGTCTTTCATGTATTTTCCGTGGAGATTTTCCTTCACTCCGAGCCCGCTGAGCAGGGTGGCGGCGTCGTTCTCGGCGGTGTAGCCTCCCATCTCGGCAAATTTGTCTTCGAGTTCTGCCACTTTGATGCCGTCTTCGTCAGTGAAGTCAGCTTTGTTGTAGAGTTCGTTCCTCTCCTGCATGATTTGCCAAAGCGTCGTGTGTCCCATGAGAACGGTGTCCAGAACGGTTTGGTCGTCAAACTTAAAGTGGTCCTGGCTCAAGACGGAGAGACGTTCGCCGGGTCCCATTTCCACGCTGCCTTTGGTGGGTTCGAGTTCTCCGGAGATAGCTCTCAGAAGAGTGGATTTTCCTGCGCCGTTCGCACCGATGATGCCGTAGATGTTTCCGTTTGTGAACTTCATGTTCACGTCTTGGTAGAGGATGCGTTTTCCGAATTGGATGGCGAGGTTGGAAAGTGTAATCATGTCGTTATGTTTGTTGCGTTATTATTATCTTTTGATTTTGGAGTTTTGATGGAGGATGACTCCTTATATATATATAATGTGTGTGTCGGTGTTCAGACGGTGTGCACGAGTGAGACGCAGTCCAGCGGTCGGCAGATGAGTTTCACTTGTTTCTCCGGTTTGCGGACGGGCGTGGCGCAGAGGAGCGGGAGTCCTTTGTGCGTCGTTTCAGAGTCTTTTGTCAGGAGAATGTCCGTCAAGGTGACGACGTCGGTGTTTTCGTTCAGCGCTTTGAAGGCTGCTTCTTTTGCGCTCCAGAGCAGAGTCGCCGCTTGCTGTCGGGCAGTTTCCGGCATCAGCGTTTGAGGTGTTGTGGCGAGAAGAGCGTCAGCGATTTCTTCTGTCAGCCTCAGTTCTTCTTTCAGCAGGAAACGTTCGCGCAGTCGGAAGGTTCGCTCCGTCCAACGCTCCACATCGATGCCGCAGGGCAGGGGAGAGAGCATGAGGGCGTAGGTTTCTCGTGTGTGGGAAATGCTAATCTTCATTCCCGTCGGGGAGAGCTGCGGTGCGCCGTTCGGTTTGTGGGTCAGCGCGTAGGACTTTCCCAGCGCGAGGTGGAGCATCAGTCTCACAGACAAGCGCTCCAACAAGTGTTTGCCGGAGCGCTGTTTGTCTTGAGTGACTGTAGGGATGTCAAAGTCTTTGACGTGTTCGTTGCAAAAGTCAGAAAGTTCGGCGAGGTTCATCTTTGTGTGCCACACGCAGACGAAAGATTCCGTCGGGCGTTCATTTTCTGCAAATGGCGGCAGGTTGAGAATGTCCTGTTCCGAAAAGTACATGATTTTTTTAAAGAGTCAAAGAGACATAGATTTTTAAGAGACAACCGAGACAACTTATGAGAACCGAGACAACAGAGTCTAAGAGACCACTGAGTCAAAGAGTGATGAGATTGTCTCAGAAGGGGAGTTCCTCTCCTGCCGTGGGCGTGGTTGTTTGTGCCGGTGCGGCAGTGCCGGCAGCAGGTTGCGCTGCAGCGGTTTGCGCGGCGGTTTGCGGCTGATGGGAAGACTGCGACTTCGGTGTCAGCATTTCGAGATTTTCCGCCCAGACCTCGGTGACGTAGCGCGTAATGCCTTTTTTGTCGGTGTAGGAACGTGTGCGGAGTTGTCCTTCAATGTAGAGTTTGTCGCCTTTGTGGACATATCTTTCCGTCACTTCGGCGAGTCTTCTCCAGAGTTGGATTCTGTGCCATTCCGTTCTTTCCGGCACGACGGTACCTCCCGGCAGGGTGTAGGAAGGAGTCGAGGTGGCGAGGGAGAGTGAGGCGGTGCAGACTCCGCCATCGATGTAGCGGATTTCCGGGTCGGCTCCCACGTTGCCGATGAGCATGACTTTGTTCAGAGACATAGCGTTGAGTGACTTGAGGTTCTTGTATGTTTTTATCGCTTTCAGCGAATGCGGTCGGCGGCTCTGACGAGACGTTCGTCGTGGCGGATTCTGATTTTCGCTGCGATGAAGAAGACGAGAGCCAAAGCCGGCGCTGCGCAGTTCAAGGAAATGGAGAAGGTGGTTCCT
Source organism: Alloprevotella sp. (assembly GCA_051868855.1). Classification (GTDB taxonomy): domain Bacteria; phylum Bacteroidota; class Bacteroidia; order Bacteroidales; family Bacteroidaceae; genus Alloprevotella. Next base: position 9,619 of record JBJEAG010000129.1, read on the forward strand.
TCCACGTGTTGCGCAATGGAGAAAGTGTAGGCGGCAAGGGCGACATACCACAGCACTGCCGAGGCAATGCAGAGGTTGGCTTGTTTCATCTGCTTTTTCCGGTTCTTGTAGCCGAAGAAAGTGACGACCGACATGACAATCATGGCGAGTGAGAAGAAAGTCACTCCCCAAGGGAGCGTTCCCGTCACGTTCGCCTGTGCTGCCGCTTCGCCGTAGCCCATGCTGCTCAGAGTGAACGTGACGTTGTTGGGAAGCGTGAAGCATATCAACTCATTGGCAAGGAGCGCGATTAATCCGTCGAGAAATGCCAAGAAGAGAAAAACACTTTGGATTCGCTGTATCATGCCTGTTCGTGAAGATTATCCTTGTCCTTGGCAGGATTGCGGAAATAGATGTCGTGATGAAGGAATTCGTCGGCTGCCATGAGAGAAGGTTTGGGAAGCTTCTCATAGTAGCGAGAAATTTCGATTTGTTCTCTGTTCTCAAAAGTTTCTTCGAGGTTGTCGTTGGCAGAGGCAAACTCTTTGAGTTTTTTCGACAAGTCCTCTTTCATTTTCTGAGAGATTTGGTTTGCTCTTTTCGACATGATAACCACGCTTTCATAGATGTTACCTGTCTCGTTGCAGAAGTCCATCAAATTGTGAGTCACCGTGTTAGTGGGAGCTTTACTTTTCTTATAGTCCATGTTTGTGTTTGAAATATGTTTTGTTGTGATTATTTTCTGTCAAGTTTCGCCCTGTTTGCGCTTCACCTCAGCCGGCTTCGCCCGGTCGGTCGGCGATGCAGCGCGCCCGTGTCAGTCTTCCGGTGTGGCGATGACGTATTTGTTTGCTTTTTTGAAGAGAGACTGCGCCTCTTTCAGATACTTTGATTCGGGATATTCAGTGATAAATCCGTAGTATTCGTCAATGGCGTTGTGATAGCGTTCCTCTTTTTTCTCTTCGACGCTGAATGCTGCGAGCGCGAATTTAGCTCTGAGGATGAGGATGGCGAAGTCTTCGCGCCGTTTGGTATAGGGGTAGTCCTTAATGGCGTTTTCGGCGGTGACGATGCAAGCTCCGTAGTTTCCGCCTCTTCCGTTGCCGATGTAGTCGCCGAGGTCATAGTAAAGTTTGGCGGAGAGATATTCCTTTTCGACCAGCTTGTCCTGCAGTTCAAAAATCAAATCCTGCGCCGCCGGGCGGAGCGGGCTTTCGGGATAGTTCTCGATGAAGTTTTGGAACTCCGTCACTGCCTCGTAAGTGTCGGTTTGGTCAAGTTTTGGTTCGGGCGTGAGTTTGAAGAGAGCCTTTCCGCAGTTGAATCGAGCCAGTTCGGTGAATTTTCCTTTGGGGTAGGTGGTATAATATTTACGGAACACGGTCGCGGCGGCATCATAGTTTCGCGCTCTCATGTGAGAGATGCCGGTGAGGTAAAGCGACTCTTCGCCATATTCCGTACCTTTCAACACGGACAGCACCTCGGTGAAGAGGGTTGCCGCATAGTTGTAATTTCCTTGTGCGTAGTATTGCTTTGCCGCTTCATATTTTTGCTCGTAGCTCTGTGATTTCATCAGTTTGTTGTAGGAATTGCACGAACTCCCAAGCAGCATGATGACGAGAAAAGCGCAAAGCGTCAGAAAGACTTGCTTCATTGTGGGTCTGTATTTTTGGAAAATCGTTGCAAAGTTAGTGCAAAGTTGGTGATTCACAAAGTGTGAGCGCAGAAATAGTTGAGAAACTGCCCCTCTTGTTTTCATTTTGTTTGGCGCGGGGAGAGGTGCGAGCGCCGTCTCCGCTACTTGTTTTTTGCTTTCAAACGTTGCTAAATCCGTTCCGACTTTACCCGAAAAACTACGGAAAATGTGTAAATCATGGGTCAAAACAGGGCGGAAAATGTGTAAAACAAAAGAAAAACAAGGCGGAAAATGTGTAAAATGAATGGGAAATATGGGCGGATTATGTGAAAACATCGTATATTTGCGAGCGAAACTAATTGAAATTCAACGATGGAAAAATTGCTGAGAAGAAAGATTGACCACCACTTGTTGCAATGGAAGCAAAATCCCGACAGAAAGCCGCTCATCGTGAAGGGAGCGCGGCAAATTGGGAAAACTCGTTCCGTGGAGTGGTTCGCAAGACAAAACTATGCCAGTGTCATTCAAATCAATTTCATCGAGCAACCCAAGTATCGCGACATTTTTCTCAATGGTTTTGAAGTGAACGACATTCTCAAGAATCTTTCCTTCTTGAATCCCGACTTTCGCTTCATTCCCGGCAAAACGTTATTCTTTTTCGACGAATTGCAAGTTTGTCCCAACTGCGCTACTGCTTTGAAGTTTTTCAAGTTGGACGGACGCTTCGACGTCGTTTGTTCCGGTTCTCTGATGGGCATAAACTACAAAGAGATTGAATCGAACAGTGTTGGCTACAAGGAAGACTATGAGATGCACTCCATGGATTTTGAGGAGTTTCTTTGGGCAAAGGGCTACGATGATAACTTCATGGAGGAACTCTTTTCCCACATGCTTCATCTTCAACCCTTTTCGAGTTTGCAGATTGACGTCCTGTGGGATTTGTTTCGCGACTACGTCATCACGGGCGGAATGCCCGAGGTCGTGAACACCTATATCAGACAAAACAACTTCAGTGGCGTGCTTCCGCTTCAAAAACAACTGCTGAGGGACTACGAAGAAGACATCACAAAATATGTCGAAGGTCTTGACAAATCAAAAGTAAAGGCTGTCTATCAACACATTTCCACTTTCCTCGCCAAAGAAAGCAAACGTTTTCAAGTCACCAAAATTTCGCCTCATGCAAGAAACAGAGAATATGTCGGCTGTGTGGAATGGTTGGCTGACGCCGGAGTCGTCAATGTTTGCCACTGTTTGAACCTGCCGGAGCTTCCGCTCAAAGGGAACTATAATCCAACGCTCTATAAGCTTTATTTCAAGGACACGGGTCTGCTGATTGCCTCGCTCGATGAGGAGGCGCAGGAAGATTTGCGCGCCAACAAGAATTTGGGAACCTACAAAGGCGCCATCTATGAAAACGTTGTGGGTGACATGTTGGTGAAGCAGGGATATGCGCTTTACTATTACAGTTCCGACAAGCCTGCTCTCGAGATGGACTTTTTCATCAGAGATGCCGAATCGCTCATTCCCGTCGAAGTGAAGGCGAAAGACGGTGCCACAGCCTCGCTGAACAATTTGCTCAACTCCGAGAAATATCCCGACGTGCGTTATGGCATCAAGCTTTGCTACAAGAACATTGGTTTCAACGGAAGTTTCTACACTTTCCCCTATTTCTTGACGTTTCTTCTGCGGCGCTTCCTTGCCGAGCGCAAAAATGTGCTGACGAACCATGTTTTGGACGCGGCGCCGGAAGTATAGGTGCTGGCGCCGGAAGTGTAGGTGCTGACGCCGGAAGTGTAGGAGGTGCAGTGTCCCACTGCACACAGCCACCATTTCATTGCCGACGGTAGCCACGTGCAGGGCGGACGCGATGAATCACGTCCCTACCCGCAATCATCACATTTTTGCTGATGATAACTCGGATAAATGATTGGAAAACAAGTGTTTTAGGAACGGTCGACAGGTAGGGACGCGATTCATCGCGTCCGCGCCACCGTGAGCAACAAATACCGAGGTAAAACTCGCAGGTGACCGGGTGACGTGAGACACGTCACCTCCTATTTTCGCCTTCATCG
>JBJEAG010000130.1:0-2926 GCA_051868855.1 Alloprevotella sp.
CCACCTCGAACACCAACAAATTCAATTCATTAAGACCGTTTACCGGACAGCAATAGTCCGTAATATGTTTCCGTGCGGGAGAATGTTCTGCCGGATTTGTCAGAACGAGGTGATGACTTCTCCCGTCTGGGTGTCGCGGAATGTGCTGCCCGTGATGTCGCTTGGCGTCGGGTCGAAGTAGGTGCTGCTGCTGGCGGATTTGTCCAAGGTGACGGTGGAGTTGGTCACCTTAATCGTGCCGACGGAACCGTAAAGTCCCATTCCCACGCATGCTGCAGATTCCCCAGCCTTTACGCTCATGCCACTCACTCCGTCTATGGTGACGTCGCCACAAGTGCCCTCCGGTCCACTTCCTATTCCGGCACCGTATTTTCCTCCTGTGGCGGTCACGGTCCCGCCCGTGATGGCGATGTTGGCACAAGTATTATCCCATCCACTTCCCATTCCGGCACCGTATTCTCCTCCTGTGGCGGTCACGGTTCCGCCCGTGATGGCGATGTTGGCACAAGTAGAATTCCATCCACCTCCCATTCCGGCACCTCTTTCTCCTCCTGTGGCGGTCACGGTTCCGCCCGTGATGGCGATGTTGGCACAAGTAGAAAGGTGAAATCCACTTCCTATTCCGGCACTGTATTCTCCTCCTGTGGCAGTCACGATTCCCCCGTTGATGATGATGTCGCCACAAGTAGAATTGTCATTTCCACTTCCTATTCCGGCACCGTATTTTCCTCCTGTGGTGGTCACGGTTCCTCCGTTGATGGTGATGTTGCCACAAGTGCCTAAATGACTGCTTCCTATTCCGGCAGCGCGTGAACCTCCTGTGGCGGTCAGTTGTCCCTCTCCGTCAATGGTCAAGGTGGTGCCGTCGGGACCGACTTGGATTCCTGCACCACTGCTCGTGGTGACCGTATTCGTTCCGACCAGAAGAATGTTGGCATCGCCGTTGCACACAATTCCTCCGTTGATGGTGGCGTTGTTCAGCGCGACCGTCACGCCGGCAGCGAGCGTGATTTTATAGGACGTTGTGCCGGTGAGGATGGCGTCGGCATCCACTGTCGTGTCTTCGGTCAGGTCTGCCAGGTTAATCTTTTGGGTGGCGGCAGAAGTGAGAAGGACAGAGAGGGTGGAGAGTTTGCCTTTCTCCAAAGCGACGTCAGCATCCAGACTGAGCGTTTTCTCCATGCCGAACAGCGAGAATTTCACCGCGTCGGTGGCGGAGAGGGTGCCGGGCAGCAGGTTGGCTTCCCAGTAGGTTTTGCTGTGATAGGTCACGGGGTGCATGAGGATGTAGTCCGCCGTCGATGCCGAGGCGGTGACTTCTCCTTTTTGGTGTGTGCAGGTGGGGAGGCTCAGGATGCGCACCTGACTGATGCCCCCTTCGGTTCCCGAGATGCCAACGGTTTCGAAAGCGATTCTGACCTTTGCCAGTTGGTGGGACATGGCGAGGGTGATGTCCTCATCGGCAGCAGCCACCGAAGTGGTCGCTGACTTCAGGAGGTAAGCCAGTCCGCCGCTCTGGTCGAAAAGTTCCAGCGTTGCCGTCTCCCCTTCGTAGGCGGGATACCAGCCTTGGACATTCATTGCCCCGGCGCTCCAGTCGAGCAGGAGGTCATAGACGGTTCCTTCGCCGTTGGCGTTGAGGGGGCAGACTGCCTTTGTCTCGACGCTGTTGGCATCGGTGAACGCCACGCCAATCTTGTCGCCCGCCGTCCAGACGCTGCCTGTTCCGTCGGTGTTCTCATCGACCCGCGACTGCGGCACTGCGGAGACAGCCCCCGGCTCTCCATCGACTGTGACGGCGATGATGCGAATCGGATGGCGACCTTCCGGCAGACCGTCCAAGGCGGTTTCTTCGGAGTTGCAGGCGGTCAGCAGCATGGTTGCTGCCGCCAACAGGGTTAGGACCAATCTATTTTGCTTCATATCTTTATGCTGTTTCTTTCTGAGTTTCGTTGTGCCACCGTCTCCTGCGAGAGAGACGGTCACACCTTTGAAGGGTGTTCCTCCGTGCTTACGCTTGCCGCACGGCGGTGGCTGTGGGGGGAGTGTTTTGCCGTTTTCGTCAGAACGACGTGATTTCTTCTCCCGTCTGGGCGTCGCGGAACGTGCTGCCCGTGGTGTCGCTCGGCGTCGGGTTGAAGTAGGTGCTGCCGGTGGCGGATTTGTCCAAGGTGACGGTGGAGTTGGTCACCTTAATCGTGCCGTCGACGTAAGCACTAAATCCTGTTCCCACGCATGCTGCACATATCCCTGCCTTCACAATCATGCCGCTCACGCCGTTGATGGTGATGTCGTCACAATAACCATAACATCCACTTCCTATCCCGGCAGCGAGGTCAGCTCCTGTGGCAGTCACGGTTCCTCCGTTGATGATGATGTTGCCGCAGGTTCCACCCCTACCACTTCCTATCCCGGCAGCTTTTTCACCTCCTGTGGCGGTCACGGTTCCTCCGTTGATGATGATGTTGCCGCAAGCATCGTCTTCACCACATCCTATTCCGGCAGCGCGGTTACCTCCTTTGACGGTCAATTCCCCCTCTCCGTCAATGGTCAAGGTGGTGCCGTAGATACCGGCTTGGATTCCTGCGCATTCGTCTGTGTTACAAGTGACCGTGTTCGTGCCGAACAAAAGAATTTTGGCATTGCGTTCGCACACAATCCCTCCGTTGATGGTGGCGTTGTGCAGTGCAACTGTCACGCCGCTGTTGAGCGTGATTTTATGGGAGGTCGTGCCGGTGAGAATGGCGTCGGCATCCACTGTCGTGTCTCCGGTCAGGTCCGACAAGTTGATGACGTTGGTGATTTCCGCCACTCCCGAGCCTGTGCTTCCCGTTTCCCAGTCTGTGATGGTGCAGCCGCTGACTTCGAGCCCGGTCTTCTTCACCGTGATGGTGTAGGAATAAGCCTTGCCGGACTCCAGATTGGG
>JBJEAG010000131.1:0-2910 GCA_051868855.1 Alloprevotella sp.
GGTTGCAGAATGGTTGCAAAATGGTTGTCCAATGGCTGTCCAATGGTTGCTCAATGGTTGGCAAAAGAAAAAGCCCTTGCAAGCATTGAACTTACAAGGACTTAGCATTTTAAACTTGTACCCAGAGCCGGGGTCGAACCGGCACGGGTTGCCCCACTGGTGTTTGAGACCAGCGCGTCTACCGATTCCGCCATCTGGGCCTTTGCTTCCCGGCTTGCGATGCCCCGAGGAGGCTGCTTGCCGACGAAAAGCGGTGCAAAGATAAGGTGTTTTTCATTTACCGACAAGAAAATCGGCGTTTTATGTGTAATATTTTGGAAAAAGGCGCCGCAAATGCGGTTCGAGGCGGTCAAATTTGTGAAAGACAAACGAAAACGGTAATTTTGCGCCACTTACTGAGAACTCGTAATCTCGCAGCGCACACCTTATTTATATATATATAAAGAACCTTCCTATATAATTTAAAGACGGCGCCCGCTGCACTCACACATCGAAAAACGCGACAGACTTATGAAAATTGCACTGATTGGCTACGGCAAGATGGGACGCATGATTGAAGAAATCGCCCGTAAGCGCGGCCACGAGATTGTCTGCATCATTGACGTGGACAACAAAGAAGATTTTGACTCCGATGCCTTCCGCAGCGCGGAAGTGGCGATTGAATTTACCTCTCCGACAGCTGCCTACGGCAACTATCTCCGTGCTTGGGAGCAGGGCGTGAAGGTGGTCAGCGGAAGTACGGGCTGGCTCGCCGACCACGAAGCCGACGTGCGCCGCGCCTGCCGCGAAGAGGGTCACACGCTTTTCTGGGCGTCAAACTTCTCGCTCGGCGTTGCCATCTTCTCCGCCGTGAACAAATATCTGGCTCGCATCATGAACGCTTATCCCGGCTATGACGTCAGCGAAGTGGAAACGCATCACGTCCACAAACTGGACGCGCCGAGCGGCACTGCCATCACGCTCGCCGAGCAGGTCTGCGCCTGCCTCGACCGCAAGAGCGGCTGGGCGAAGGGGGAAGTGAAGAACCCCGACGGAACGGTGAGCGGCAGCAAAGACTGCCCCGCCGACAAACTGCGCATCGATGCGGTGCGCGAAGGGGAGGTGCCGGGCATCCACACGCTGACCTACGACTCCGAAGCCGACATGATTCAAATCACTCACTCCGCCCACAACCGCAAAGGGTTCGCCCTCGGCGCCGTGCTCGCGGCTGAATTCACCGCCACCCACTCCGGTTTGCTGACCACCGACGACCTTTTCCGGTTTTAAGTCGCAGAAGGGGAGCCTACCTTCTCCACCCTTCTCTACTATCTTTACTTTCTCTACCTCTTTCCTATGTCCAAAAAGAAAACAAACGCCAAAGCACTCGGATGGACCAAGTTCATCGTCTGCACCGTTCTCTATCTCCTCTTCCTCTACTGGGTGGAATCCTGGTGGGGACTGCTCGTCATCCCTTTCATCTTTGACAGTTTCGTGTCCCACAAAATCAAGTGGGGCTGGTGGCGCGAGCCCGAGGTTTCGCCCGCCGTGCGCTTCATCATGGGCTGGGTCGATGCCATCGTCTTTGCCCTCGTTGCCATCTATTTCCTCAATCAGTTCTTCTTCCAGAACTTCGTCATCCCCTCCTCTTCGCTGGAGAAGACGCTGCTGACGGGCGACTATCTGTTGGTGTCGAAGGTGGCATACGGACCGCGCATCCCGCAGACGCCGCTCTACGTCCCCATGACACAGCACACCGTGCCCCTGCTCAACTGCCAGAGCTACACGACCGCCGTGCAGTGGGACTATCGCCGCGTGAAAGGACTCGGCGAGGTGCAGTTGAACGACATCGTCGTCTTTAACTATCCCGCCGGCGACACCGTAGCACTGAACCAGCAGAACCAGGACTACTATCGCTTGGCTTATCAGATGGGAGACCAAATCCTCGGCACGCCCGGCGAGTCGCCCATGGAACCCGCAATCCCCGCTTCGCGAGCCATCACGGGCGACATGGACTATGCCGCTCAGCAGAGCCTCTATTCCCAAATCTATGCCGCAGGCACAACCTACATGAAGCAAAACGCTGAGGAGTTCGGCGAAATCAAGGCACGCCCCGCCGACCGCAGAGAAAACTACGTGAAACGCTGCGTCGGACTGCCGGGACAGACGCTCCAAATCCGTCAGAACAAGATATATCTGACCGATGCCAACGGCAAAACCATCCTCAACCGCGACGCCGAAAATGTGCAGTATGCCTACGAAGTGACCTTCCGAACCGACCTCCCCGAAGACCTGAAGAAGGAGTGGGGCGTGACGGACGAAGACCTCTACACCGTGCGCAGCGGAAACATGGTGGTGATGCCGCTGACGCAGGCTGTGAAGAAAGCCATGCAGGCACGCCCCGACCTCGTGGAGAAGATTCAGCCCGCACAGCCCGCCGACGAGTGGCTCTATCCGCTCAACATGATGAAGAACTGGACCACGGCAAACTACGGTCCCGTTTGGATTCCCAAGAAGGGGGCTTCGCTGAAACTCACCACCGAGAACCTGCCCATCTATGAACGCCCCATCCGCGTCTATGAAGGCAACCACCTCGAGGTGAAAGACGGAAAGATATTCATCAACGGAAAACAGACCGACACCTATACGTTCAAGATGGACTACTACTGGATGATGGGCGACAACCGCGACAACTCCCTCGACTCCCGTTTCTGGGGCTTCGTGCCGGAAGACCACGTGGTGGGCAAGCCGCTCTTCATCTGGATTTCCCTTGACCCGGACTACGGCTGGTTCAACGGTCACGTCCGCTGGAGCCGCTTCTTCAAGAGCGCAGGAAAGTAAAAGGGCTTGTTTCAGGTCTCAGGTTTCAAATTTTGCTTTGATGCAAGGAACCGGAATCTAAAACAGTTATTCCAAACTCCGCCCTACCCTTCT
>JBJEAG010000132.1:0-2898 GCA_051868855.1 Alloprevotella sp.
TGATGAGCAGTTCCTTGTTTACTTCCGTGCCAAACAATTTCTTGAAGGCAAAGTCAGTGTAGAAATTGACGTATCTTTCGTGGCTACCAAGCTCGAACATAATCTTATCTTATTGAGTTTGCACGGCAAAATTACAAATTTTCGGCTAAACGTTTGTCATCTTGTCTTGGTGAGACTCGTGGCACGTGCCGATGAAGTCTTGTGTTCTTCAGACCTATTTCAGCGAGGCGTGGGAGATGGGGAAGGTGAAGTAGGTGTCGGGGAAGGGCTCGTCGGCGAGGGTGAAGTGCCACCATTCGCAGTCGTAGGGTTTGAAACCGTGTGCCATCATGGCGCGTCGGAGCGTCATGCGGTTGGCATACTGCTGCTCGTCGATGGGTTGGTAGGCACCGACCGACGCGCCGGGCAGGGCGGAGGGATGGGATGCCAAGCCGAAGTAGTCGTAGGTGCAACCCATGTCCACTTCCTTCTCCGTTTTCATGTCGAAGAGAGTGAGGTCGATGGTGCTGCCTCGTGTGTGTCCCGACTTCTCGGCAATGTACTCCTGCGGGACGAGCACCGACTTGTCCAGTTCGGGGTAGAAGTAGGGGCGCATGAGCGTGTCCTCCAGAGCTTGCGCCCATTCCATGAAGTAATCCACCGCCTTCTGAGGGCGATAGGCGTCAAAGATTTTCAGACGGTAGCCCTGCTTCATCAGGTCGTCGCTCACCCGTTTGAGCGAGTCGGCAGCCTGACGTGTGAGGATGGCAATGGGTTCTTCGTAGCCGGGGATGCGTCTGCCGATGAAGTTGTAGGTGCTGTAGTAGCGTATCTCCAAGATGACGTCGGGCACGACGTCCGTCAGCAGAACGAATGCCGAGGCATCGTCCGTGGGCAGTTTCTGTTCGTTGTCGTGAGAAGAGAAGCCGCAGAGCACTGCGCCCCTCCAGCCAATCCATGCAAGCGCAAACACTGCGCCCAGGATGGAAACCAAGTTGATGATGCGTTTCTTCATAATCAATCAAGATGAGTGAACGTTTGTCGTTTGAGCAGTGCGGCGAACCTTCGTGTGTTCCTCACTGCTCGCCCCAGATGGGGGAGGAGCGGTGGGTGCTGAAAGGGTCATTGGTGTGGCGGCGCGAAGACCCCAATTCGCCGTCAAAGCCGGACCCGCCACCTCCGCCGCCCGTGCCCTCTTCGATGGTCGAAGTGGAGAGAAGGGAAGACGGTTGGAAACGGAGCGCGGAGAGAGACGGTTTGATATAGATTCTTTTCATACGTTTTTCTTTGTGTGGCGGTGTGTCATAACAGCCAATCTGCTGCGTTACTATCAGCTTCGGGCTTGCATCTTAGCCATTCTGACGCACCTTCTTTATACCTTATTATATATGCGAAACCAAGTTCGCTTTATTCCTTATTATATATAGCATCCTGTGGCAGTTCATTTCAAAGCCACTTTGCGACCGCCGACGATGTAGGTGCCGGCGGGCAGTCCGCGGAGGCTTTCGGTGGCGGGCACTTGTTTGCGAAGGAGTTGTCCGGAGGTGGTATAGACATCGACGAGTTTGTCGCTCGCATCCACTTCGCCGTCGGTGATGTCCACCACGCCGGTGGGTTCGCCGTTGGGGGTAATCAAGACGCCGAGGAAGTTCGGAGTGTTTTCGTCGTACATGTCCAGTTTGAGCCATGCTCTCATCGGGGCGATGCTCGCTCCGGCACCGATGCGCACGAACTGTCCTGCTTCATAGCCTGCCGTGGCGGCAGCAGAGTAGCCCCAAAGCACTTGCGGGTCGGTCGTCCAGGTCTTGCGCACCCACGTGCCGTAGAGACCTTGGCTGTTACCGCTCATGACTTCAGTTTTGACCACGGGGATGCCGCCCTCTTCGTCCGTCACGTCCAAGGTGACGGCGGCGGGGAGGAAGAGATAGGGTTTGCCCGCTTGCGGTTCGGCGACTTCGACGAAGGTCACGGTGCCGTCCACACTGTTGTAGTCCTTGAAGTCATAGAAGCGTCCCATGGCGGCAGCCTCGCCTCGCGGCAGTCCGAAGGGCAGATAGACTGTGCTCTTTCTTCCCGGCACGAAGGCGCGGCTGATGGAAGCGTGGTCGGCGGTGAAGGCGAAGGGAATCTCCACTTCCTGCTTGTCGTCCATGAAGAACGAAGAAGTGTGCCAAGCACCGTCAGCCAGCGTGTTGATGACGTTCTCGCCGGCATCGACGGGCGCATAGACCAATGTGCGTCGCGGCAGTCCGAAGAACGGAGAACGCTCGTCGCTGCGATCAATGTCGGAGAGGGCGAGTCCGTTGTCGGTGCGCCAATCCACGTAGCGCAGCGAGTCGCAGCCTGCAAAGAGTCCGGCACCGACGGAGGTGAGTTCGCCGGGCATCGTGACATATTTCAGATTGCGGCAGCCGGAGAACAAGCCTTCCGGAACGTCTTTCACGCGGAAGCATTTTTCGAGTGCTTTGAGGTCTCTCACATCGAGGTTGTTGCGGAACTCGTCGGGCAGTTCCTCCACTCGGTACAGAGAGTTCTCAGTGGCAATGCCTCGTGGCGAGAAGATGTTCATGAGTCCGCGGTCGTTGTAGGCGGCAATCACGTTTTTGGCATAAGCCTGCACGGCGCGGTTGGCGCGGAGCGTTGCCACATCGGGACCGGCACAGAAGAGCGTGTCGATGGTGAAGCCTTCGGTGAAGACACCCTCGTAGCCGTAGGACTCAAACTCGAGGTCGCCTCGGAGCGTCGTGATGGACTTGAGTCGCGGGCAGTTGTTGAAGGTCCAGTTCTTGAGGAAGTTGGTTTGGTCGCCGAGCACCACGGTCTTGAGGTTGTTGGAATAGGAGAAGAGTCCGACGGGTGTGCGCTTCATGGTTCGGGGCAGATGGATGGTCTCGAGTTTGTCGCAGTTTTGGAACTGAT
>JBJEAG010000133.1:0-2893 GCA_051868855.1 Alloprevotella sp.
TCAACTGACAAAATATCATCTCTAAGAAATCAAAAACCAACTCAACCTAATTTATCGAACATCCCTATATACGGTAAGGAGTGTCGAGAGTCAGTCGCCCGTTCCGTTGCCGATGCCGAAGAAGCGGCGGATGGCGCGGTCTCGTTCGGCGGGTTCGGCGGGCGCGGTGTGCAGTCCGTTCGGAGAGAGGAGGAGAAGACGGTCGGCGTGGGCGGCAGCAAGTTCCACGTCGTGGGACGAGAGCAGAACGGTCTTGCCCATTTCGTTTGCCATGCGTTTCAGCAAGACGAAGAGTTCCACGCGTGAAGGATAGTCCAGAAAGGCAGTCGGCTCGTCGAGGAGGATGAGCGGCGTCTCCTGTGCCAGCGCTTTGGCGATGAAGACCCTTTGTCGTTCGCCGTCGCTCAGTCGGCTGACGGGGCGTTCGCTCCAATCCGCCGTGGCGGTCAGTTGCATGGCTCGCTCCACCGCTTCGGCGTCGGCTTCGGCGTTACGGCTTCCCCACAGCCCTTGGCGGTGCGGCAGTCTGCCCAGCGCCACCACCTCTCTGACCGTCAGGTTTCCCGTTTCGGGGCGCACGGTCAGCACGATGCTCAGGCGTTTCGCCCTTTCCGTCGGCGCGAGCGCGGCAAGGTCGCTTCCTTGCCAAAGGATGTCGCCCGCCAGCGGCGGTTGCAGCCCCGCCAACGTGCGGAGCAGTGTGCTCTTTCCCGCACCGTTCGTGCCGAGCAGGGCGGTCAGCGAACCGCGGGGCAGGCTGCCTTCCAGTTCTCTGCCCACGATGCTCTGCCGAGTGCCGTGACCGTAGCCCGTCGTGAGGGCGCGGAAAGCAAGTGCGGGAGTCGGAGTCATTTTTATTATTCTTCAGTTTCTTCTTTCAATCCGCAGCAGCCCGTTCCGTCGAAGCAGTGGGTGCAGAGGCGGCATTTCGGCAAACCGATTGCCTTCACCAGCGTCTCCATTTTGTTGAACTTGAGCGAGGTCAGCCCGAGACGCTCGCGGATGAGTTCCGTCATGCGCTCGTACTCCGGCGTCGAGGCGTCGGCGTAGCGCTCCAAGTTCTTGTCGGCGTCGCCTTCCAGTTCTTGGATGACGCGGCGCGTGATGAGTTCCATGTCGCTCTTTGAGGAGGTGAAGCCGATGAAGGGGCAGCCGTAGATGAGTGGCGGACAGGCAATGCGCATGTGCACCTCCTTTGCTCCGTCTTCAAAGAGCACGCCGACGTTGTCGCGAAGCTGCGTGCCGCGCACAATGGAGTCGTCGCAGAAGAGCACTTTCTTCCCGCGGAGCATGTCGCGGTTCGGAATCAGCTTCATCTTTGCCACGAGCGAGCGCATCTCCTGGTTCGACGGCGTGAAGGAGCGCGGCCAGGTCGGCGTGTATTTGGAAATCGTTCGGCGATAAGGCTTCTTCAATCCCGCGGCATATCCCAACGCCATGCCCACTCCCGAATCCGGTATGCCGCAGACGCAGTCCACGTCGGCAGCGTCGTCTTCCTCCGCCATGAGCCGCCCGTTTTCGTAGCGCATGTCCTCCACATTTCTTCCCTCGTAGGTGGAAGTCGGGAAACCGTAATAGACCCAAAGGAAGGAACATATCTGCTGGTGTTCGGAGGCGGGGCGCAGTTGTTCGATGCCGTCCGCTCTCATTCTGACAATCTCGCCCGGTCCGAGGTCTCTGACCGTTTCAAAACCGAGGTTGGGGAAGGCGGTGGTCTCGGAGGTGGCAGCCCAGGCTCCCTCTTTCTTGCCGAGCACGATGGGCGTTCTGCCCCATTCGTCGCGGGCGGCGATGATGCCGTCCTCGGTCAGCAAGAGCATGGAACAGGAGCCGTCGATGTGGCGGAACACGTTTTCGATGCCTTCGCGGAACGTGCTTCCCTGAATCAGCAGGAGGGCGACGAGTTCCGTCTGATTGATTTTCCCCGAAGAGAGTTCGGCGAAGTGGCAGCCTTCCGTCAGCAGTTTCTGAACCAACGCTTCGATGTTGTTGAGTTTCGCCACGGTGACGATGGCAAAGCGTCCGAGGTGCGAGTGGAGCACCAGCGGTTGCGCGTCCGTGTCGCTGATGACGCCGATTCCGGCGGTGGCTCCGGCGAAGCGGCTCAGTCCGGCTTCGAATTTGGAGCGGAAGTAGGCGTTCTCAAGGTTGTGGATGGAACGCGTGAAGTTTTTGTTTTGGGAATCGTAGGCAGCCAAACCTCCTCTTCTTGTGCCGAGGTGGGAATTGTAGTCAGTGCCATAGAACAAGTCGGCGACGCATTCTTTCTGCGAAACCGTTCCGAAAAAGCCTCCCATGGAAATGAAATGATTAACGTGGTGATTGATAAAGTTTGAACGGGTCAAGGGCGTGCCGTGTCGCACGCTTGACGCAAGTTTGGAGTCTCAGTTTTTGCGGTTGCAAATTTACGCCTTTTTCCTCAATCATTCGCGTTTGCGTTGCGGGCAAGTTGAAGAGGCGCCCTGCACATATCCCCACTTTTGTAAGAAAGAGGTGGTTTTGCAAGCAGATTTCGTAACTTTTCTGATACGATTCATGAACCTGCACGCCGTGGCAAACGACCTGCATGCCGTGGCAAACGACGGGCATGCCGTGGCAAACGACGGACATGCCGTGGCGTCATTCCTGCACGCCGGAAAGTCGTTCTTTCCTAAGGAGTTGCTATTTTTTTCTTGGGAGTCGTTGGTTTGCGCCTTAAGACGTAAATGCTTTCGCCTTAAGACGTAAATGCTTTCGCCTTAAGATGAAAATGCTTTCGCCTTAAGATGAAAACCAACGGGAGTAAGGATAAGAACGACAAACCGGTGTGTAGAATTGACGGAGTCCAAGCGGAGAACAACACCACGCCGTGTCCGTTGTTTGCCACGGCGTGTCCGTCGTTTGCCACGGCGTG
>JBJEAG010000134.1:0-2871 GCA_051868855.1 Alloprevotella sp.
CGCTGAGGTGCTGCCAGTTAGACCTTGCAGTAGGAACGAGTATGAATAATGCAGGCTAAAGTTCACCTTCCCAATCCTTCTGTCAAGAATCTTCTGAGATGAAGATGGGTGATGCCGTTGTCATCAGACTTGGTGACCAACGGTGTCATAGAGATGACGTATTTGGGATAGTTATCTTTGATGGCATGGAGATTTCCAAACTCCCGCTCGTACGTATTGTTGTCCGCAATAAGATAGGAGGCCTGCACGTAGATTCTTTCTCCCTTGGACTTTGTACAGACAAAATCAATTTCTCCGGCTTGAAGTTGTCCGACCATCACGTCATATCCAAGACGGACGAGATGATTGTAGATCACATTTTCAATCACCTTTTCAATATCTCTCTCGCGTGAACCGCCTACAAGGGCATTGCGAATGCCGTTATCTTCAAAATAGAACTTGTCATTGCTCTCAAATATTTTCCGCCCGTGAATGTCATACCTGTTCACTTTGTGTATCATGTATGTTTCACACAAATATTTGACATAATTGATAATGACGGTGGAGGTGATGTTTTCCCCTTGCGACCGCATATATTTTGCTATGCTGTTGGCTGAGATTATTTTTCCTGTATTATCTGCAAGGAAATGAACAAGGTTTTCCAGAAAAGCCACATTGCGGATGTTGTTTCGCTTGATGGCATCCTTCAGCAAAACGGTGCTATAAACATCGGTTTGGTACTCCCGTGCATCCTGTTCGTTAAGTCCAATCTTTTTCAAACCGGGCAATCCACCGAACTGAATATACTCTGTCAAGGTCTCATCATTGTCGGGTAACTCGTGAAACTCCATGAACTCCTTGTAACTAAGTGCTTGAACAAAGATTTCCTTGTAACGGCCGCCTATTTTGTTAGCCAGGTCACTGCTGAGCATGTTGGAGTTTGACCCTGTCACAATGATTTCAATGTCGGGTTCTTCATTATAACTGCGAATACTGTGCTCAAACCCTTTTATGTCCTGAACCTCATCGATCAAGACATAATTAGTTTTAGTTTTGTCTCTTCGTTCATCGATATAGTCATTCAAGTCCTTGTCGGTTTGAATGTGGCTAAACTCATGTTTTTCTTTGTCTATAAAGATAATGTTTGCGTGAGCATCTTCTGCCACTTTATCTCTGAAGAGACGAAGAATGTAGCTCTTCCCCACGCGACGTTGCCCGACTATGACAATGATTGTGTCCTTTCCGAGATACTTTTCTATCTTGTCCAGATAACTTTGTCTTATGATTGCTTCCATATTCTATAGTGGATATTTGCTGCAAAAATGGGATTTTTATCTTTTATAGAAGACAAAACTCCTTGTTTTCTGCTTTTTGTATAGTATAAATCGCGGTTTTGACTCCCATATTTCCTCGGTGAGGGCTGCAGACAGTGGTAAATATAAAACGAGTCGCGTCATAAAACGAGCCGCGTCGTTTTGCAAATTCCACAAAACGACGCGGCTCAAGTTTTTTTGAAGAGATGCTTCTTTTTCAGACGTTTAGGCGTTGAATCTGTCTCCCCTCTCTTGGGAGAAGACTCGAGACGGCTTCAGCTCACATTCGCAATGCTTCAGCTTGCATGCGATATGTTTCAATACACTTCGCGGATGAGCATGCCGGGAAGGAAGTCTTTGCCGGAGATTTTCTCGAATTCCGTGGCTTCCAGCAGCGCGTCGGCAGATTCCTCTTCCGAGACCATGAAGCGGTTGTCCTTGATGCGTCCTTTGACGGGGCGAATCAGTCCCACGCGTTCGTAGGTCATTCTTCCGTCTTCCGCCACCACGCGTTCCAGCACCTCGAACTTGGAATCTTCGCGAATGCCTTCCTTCACGCCGATGTCTGCTTTCAAGGGCATGTTGGAGAGCAGCGGTGCTTTGATGCGGAAGTCGGGATAGGTGCGCTGCAGGTCGGCGATGTTGGCGTCAATCGTACGCTTCGTGACCATCATCAAGAAGGTCTCGGGGTCCTTCAGCTTGCGGAATTGTTTTTCGGTCAGCGTGTTCTTGACGTCGCCGACGAGTTCCATTTCGTAGGCTGCTCCCGATTCGAGGAATGCCTTGACTTTCTCCGGTTCCTTAGTGCCGTCTTCCGTGTAGTAGTTCTTATAGAAGTCCATCGCCAGGTCTTCGCTCCATTTCAGGTGGAAGAGATAGCTTCTCACTGTCACTTCGAAACCGCTGATGTTCTGAAAAGAACTGAAGTTGCCGCCAAGCGCATTGAGAAACCATGCGCCATTTCCTTTGGATTGGTAGGTTATGTCATTGACAAGGAGGTAAGTGTGGTTGAGGAGCAGTTCTCCCGCATCCTCGAGCAGTGCCAGTCCTCGCAGACTCTTTCTTGCCTCCATGCGTTCCCCGAGGTTCGCGTTGTAGGTTCCGCGTTCTTTGATGAGTTCCATGTTGAAGGAACCAGTGCGTTTGTCGCGGTTGAACCATTTGGCGACCATCTTTTGTCCGATGTTCGTTCTTTCGATGAAGACCTTGAGGTTATGGGTCTGGTCCTTTCCGGTCTCAGCGAACGAGATGCACTTCACACCGAGGTTGTGGTCGTTGAAACGCTCCGGGAAGGGCATCTTTCGGAAGACGCTCTCGACGACGTCGCCGTACTTTGCATTGAGCGGCTTAATCATCATGATGTGGAGCGAACTGCGGTCATAGTCAGCTTCCTCTTGCGCCGACAGCACGCCGGGCAAGAGGAAGGCAGAGAGGAGTAGAATATGTCTTAGAAGTCCCATTCGTCGTTGGTCTGATAGTGAACACCGGAGCTCTTAGATTCCGTACCTAATCCTTTGATGCCGGCTTTTACGAGTTGTTTTCTAATACTTTTCATATAACTATACAGTGATAGTGGTTT
>JBJEAG010000135.1:0-2864 GCA_051868855.1 Alloprevotella sp.
ACTCGAACGAGAGTTGGGGCATCGTTTCACGACGTCCCAGGCTCGCGCCGCACTCCTGCTGTCTCACTTCGTGGTGACGCCGAAGCCGTGTCCCGCCTGCATTCTTCGCGGCTATGCCGGAACGGGAAAAACATCGCTGGTGGCGGCGCTCGTGCGTACCATGTCGCGTTGCGGAATGCCCACCGTGTTGCTCGCGCCGACGGGACGCGCCGCCAAGGTTTTCTCCCGCATGGCGGGCGTCAAGGCGAGCACGATTCACCGTGCCATCTATCGGCAAGAAACCTTTCGAGGCGAGGACACCCGCTTTGCGCTCGGTCACAATTCCCTCCGCGGCGCGTTGTTCATCGTGGATGAGGCCTCCATGATTTCCTCGGGAACGGGTTTCCAAAACGACAGTCTTTTCGGTAGCGGCGAACTCTTGGACGACCTCGTCTCCTTTGTCTATTCCGGCGAGGGCTGCCGCCTGCTCTTGGTCGGCGACACCGCGCAGTTGCCGCCCGTCGGCGAGGAAGAGAGCCCCGCCCTGCAGGACGAAACCTTCCGACGCTACGGACTGCTCACCGGAAGCGCCGACCTCATCGACGTGGTCCGACAGCAAAGCCGCAGTTCCGTGGTCAGCGAAGCCACGCTCGTCCGTCAGTGGCAGGAGCAAAACGTCACGGACGCTTTTCCGCCCATCCACACCTCCGAATCCGGCGAAGTGCGCTCCCTCATGCAAAACGACCTCGTCGAACAACTTCAGACGGACTATGACACCGTCGGCATCGACGAGACCGTCGTTGTCGTTCGCTCCAACAAACAAGCCGGCATCTACAACCAAGGAATCCGAGCCCGCATCCTCGACTTCGAGGACGTTTTGAATCGCGGCGACAGAGTGATGGTTGTCAAAAA
The DNA here is from genome assembly GCA_051868855.1 of Alloprevotella sp. GTDB lineage: Bacteria > Bacteroidota > Bacteroidia > Bacteroidales > Bacteroidaceae > Alloprevotella. Next base: position 892 of record JBJEAG010000135.1, read on the forward strand.
CAACTATTTTTGGGCGGAGCAACTCGCCGCGACCCTTCCGAAGGGAGAGACGCTTCCTTTCTCGTTCATTGCCAACGGCGACGTTGCCGTGGTCGAGCGTTTGCGGAACGTCCACACCCAGCACGGCTTCCTTTTCGGCGAGGCGGTGCTCCGTTTTCCTGACTACGACGACTTTGAACTCACCGCCCGCGTGCTCCTCTCCACGCTCACCAGTGAGTCTCCCTCGCTGACCGCGGCGGAGAGCCATGAACTCTATGAGCACGTTCTGGAGGACTATGCCCACATCCGCGACCGCCGGAAGCGCTTCCGCGCCTTGCGGGAAGACCCTTATTACAACGCCCTTCAGTTGAAATATGCCTACGCCGTCACCTGCCACAAAGCGCAGGGCGGTCAGTGGCAACGGGTCTATGTCGATGCCGGTTTCGTGCCCGAGATGGACCGCGCCTTTTTGCGTTGGTACTACACCGCCCTGACCCGCACCACCGACCGCGTTTATCTCGTCGGCGGTGTACCCAAGAAATGAAGCGCGGAGGAGCGAAGCATATTTAGACCGGGTTTACGCCCCCATTTTCCTCCAAAACGACTAACTTTGCCTGCGATTCCGCCGGATTTTGCGGGAGATGTATGTTTCAAAAAAGGACAAAAGACCATGAGCATCCCCAAAGACCCCTTTATCCTCTTTAGCTACGTGAACACCAAGTTGCGCGACGACTACGACAGTCTCGATGAGTTTTGCGCAGCAGAGGATGTGGACAAAGACGCCTTGCTGAAACTTTTGTCGGACAACGGTTTTTCATTCGATGAAGCACTCCGAAAGTTCCTCTGAGCAAAGTTGGCGCCGCCTTCTTCCGGATTTGCGCCACTATCCCTTCACTCTCGGCTGCGTGGTGCTGATTTGGTATTTGTGCCTTTTCCGTCCGCCTTCCGTCCCGTCGCTGTCGGAGATTCCCAATTTGGACAAGGTCGTCCACACGGTGATGTATCTCGGCACGTTCGGCGTCATGTGGATTGAATATTCCCGCCGACACTCCGCCATCAGTCTCCGCCGCCTCCTTCTGCTTGGCATCGTTGTTCCCATCGCGATGAGCGGCGTGATTGAGTTAGTACAAGAATATTGCACCACTTGGCGCGGCGGCGACATCCTTGACTTCCTCGCCAACAGTCTCGGCGTCTTGCTCGCCGCCTGCTTCGGCAAATTCCTCTTGTGGCGCAAGGCAAGAATCCCCGTGCGGTGAGACATGCTCATCTTCTTTCGCCCTCTCTACTCTCTCCATTAATGCTCATTAATTGATTCATTAATTATTCATTAATTTCTCTTTTAATGATACATTAACGAGACCATTTATGAACATTAATAGAGAGAATCAGAGACCGCAGCGACCCTTTTGAACAGCGCCTTAGTCGCGTTGAACAGCCGCGCAAGCGGCGTTGAGCAGCGACGACGTCGCGTTGAACCCTTCGCACAGCGACTCTTCGTCTCTTTGTCTCTTTGACTCCCCCACCTCCCCCGTGCCCGCCGCATCAGCTCCGCAACAAAGCCCTTCCCTTTAGGGAGGGGTTGGGGTAGGCTTCCTTTTGCAACCCTTTTGCAACCCTTTTGCAACCCTTTTGCAACCCTTTTGCAACCTGCAAAACCCTTGCAAAACCCTTGCAAAACCCTTGCAAAACCCTGTCCTGAAGTCAAAAAGACAAAAAGTCAAAGAGACAAAAAGTCGGAGTCGCTTCGCTCCTGTCAAAAAGACAAAAAGTCAAAAAGTCTTCGCGACCTCCGTCAAATCCGGTTTGTCCGTGAAATCCGTGGTCTCTCTTTGACTCTTCGTCTCTTTGACTCTTCGTCTCTTCGTCTCTTCGTCTCTTCGTCTCTTCGTCTCTTTGTCTCTTTGTCTTTTTGTCTTTTTGTCTTTTGTCTCTTTGACCCTTTTGACCCCTTCTTATGCCCATCCATCCACATCTTCGCATTTCCGACACAGAAA
>JBJEAG010000136.1:0-12852 GCA_051868855.1 Alloprevotella sp.
TGACTGTTGTCGCCGAGCGGAGGAATGAATGCGTGTTCGTCCGCGGCAGGAGACAGAAAGCAGTTGCACTTTGCGTCTCCCGTGCAAAAGTAACACAAAAACATGAAACGGACTGTATCTATCACCTAATCTGTCGTACTTTCAGCACGCAATCTTGGGGTGGTCTCTTACTCGGGGTTCTCGTTCGCTGCGCTCGCTTCACCCCGGGTTAGTATCTCACCCTCCTTCGTCGGGCTCGTTCGTGCTTTAGCTTTGCTCAAGTCTGGCTGCGGTTCGGCAAAACATTCAAGCAAGCTTGATGTTCTGCTCTCACCTTGCACAGACTTTCAGCACTCTCCATCCGGTCAAGGGGGGGTCTTTCACAAACACCAACGAATTCAATCCATTAAGACCGTTTACCGGACAGCAATAACTAATAATTAGCAACTCGGACTCCGCAGCTTCTCTTTCGAGATTGGCGCGGAGCCCGAGTGGTTTGTCTATGGTGGCGAACGCTGACTTTGTCCGCCGTGGTTTCAAAATGTTTCCGAGGAATCAGAAAACTTTCTCAAAAATCAGAAGTCGATTTCCATTCCGAGACCGAACACGTCGTTCGTGCGATGGAAGTTGTCAAAGCCGTTGTAGCGACCTGCCTGCATGGCGGCACCGACGGCACCCATGACGTTCTGAGCGGCACCTGCCTCACGCTGAATCACGCCGAGACGGTCCTGAGCCATCTGAAGTTGTTCGGGAGTGGAACCGGGGTTCTGGAGAATGCTCTGCTGATAGGCAGCATCCTGAGTGAGAGCATCGGTCAGCTGACCCACCATGGCGTTCACCTTCTGGTCGAGTTTGTCGTAGGGCATCATGTCCTTCTTGTAGTGCGTGTAGAAGGTCTTGAAGTAGGCAACATTGAGGTGGATGCGCTTCTTGATTTTGACGCGGGCACCGAGACCGACGCTGTTGGAGTTGGTGACGAAACTCATGTCGGAGATGAAGCGGCTGTTGTCGCCGAGACCGTAGTTCGTGGTTTGCCAACCGGCGCTGACGGTGACGATGTCGTTGATGTCATATTCTGCACCGGCGAGGATTTCCCAGCCACCGCCTTTAAGGTGGTTCTCTTTGTGTTCATACTGCGTAGCTTGCTTGTCGAAGTAGTAGTGGAAACCTGCGGAGAGGCGGAGATTCTTCATCACGTCATACTTTGCACCGAGGGTGAGGATGGCGGGGATGTCGGCAGCAATTTTCTTGCCGTCGTCATATTCGTCAAGCCCGCTGGTGTTCACACCGGAGCGGTTCTTCAGACGGAGGCGGGTTTTGAACTCATATTTTGCAGCGAGGTTCACCTTGCCGAGATTGTAGTTCACGCTGACGATGGGAGTGAAGCCCCAGCCCGTCTGGTCGCAGTTGAGTTCGCGGTTGGCTGCGAGAGCGGCGAAGTCGGGCATGCCCTGCTGGGTGAAGAGAGTGGAAGCAGGCATGTTGACCGTACCGCCGGGAGTGTTCACGTTCACACCGATGTTGCGAACGTAGCCATAGTAGTTACAGTCGGCATAGACCACGCGACCGCCGACACTGACGTTCAACTTGTCGGTCACTTTGTAGCCGACGCCGAGTTGTCCGCCGAAATAGTATTGACGACCCTGCATCTTGGTGTCCATGGTGTAACCGCTGACGGAACCGGGCTGAAGGGCGTTGATGAGGTCGGGCAGCAGTGCCACCTGGCTCTCGAAGGAACCGAGACCGTCGTCGAACTGGCATTTGCCACCGCCGCCGGTGATGCCGAAGTGGAAGGAGAAGAACCACTTGTCTGCCACACGGGCAAGGTCGATGGAAGGAATGACGGGGGCTTTCGCGTTACCCTCGAAACGCTTGAGACCGTTCTCTGCATTCTGCACACCGTTCACCGTTCCTGCGGCGAAGGGAGCAAAATAGGAAGTGGCGGTACGAGTCTGATAGGCACTCTGAAGGTCGAATCCCATGTGCCAACCTTTGCTCATGAAACCGATACCGGCGGGGTTGGAATAGGCGGCATCTACGTTGAAGTAGGCATCGCGCGCCGGGTTACGAAGGAAAGAAACACTCTGGTTGGTGTTGGTCAGATAACCTCCGGCAAAAGCGGAAGTCATTGCGCTGACCGCGGCTGCAGCCACAAGGATGATTTTTCTCATATTTCTTTTTTGTTGGTAAAAACTTCGGCAAAAGTACGGCTTATCTGCACACAAACAAAACAAATTGTGCAATAATTATACATTTCTTTACTTTTCTCCCCGTTTTGCGCACTCCGCTTTCACTTTGGGCAGGATTTAAGCAGGAGTTATTTTGTTAGAAAGCATTTCACTACTCACCTTTTTTTCGTAGTTTTGCCTCGTGAAGTACAAAGTATTATAGGATTAATCAAACAATGTGATATGCCAAAAATCAGTATATTCTATGGAATCATAATCCTTATGAATTTCGCAGACCATGCTCCTGCCCACTTTCACGCTTGGTATGGAGATTACAAAGTAATTATAAGTATAAAAGATGGAGTCGTTAAGGGAGAAATGCCCGGACGTGCTCTAAAAATGATTCTCGAATGGTTAGAAATACATCGAGAAGAACTTCTTTGCAATTGGGAAAAGGCTCAAAAAGGAATGCCATTGGACAAGATAGAACCCCTTAACTAAAATCAGAATCAAATATGTTTATTGAGGTCATAAAGGCAGAATACGTTGATAACTACCGCATCAAATTGTGGTTTAATAACAGCGTAACAAAAGTGGTTGATTTGAAGTCATCACTCAAGGGCTTAGTGTTTGAACCACTTAAAGACATGGATTTCTTCAAGAAGTTCTCGGTAAAATACAATACCGTGGAATGGGAAAATGGGGCTGATTTTGCGCCGGAATACTTATTGTCATTGCCCGACGCATTGTAATACGCCGAGCAACAACCACAGTAAAACCATCCACAATTTAGACACGCATTGTTTCATGACAATTCGTGTTCAAACAGAATCATTCGCGTGATTCATTCCATTCTCAAAATTCGTGTTCTCACGATTCGTGTTCAAATAATTCTTTCTCATTCTGCGCATTCTGCGTGAGAGAGAACCATTCTGCGTGAAACAAAAACTACTTCTGCTCGGCAACGGTTGCGAGCACTTTCAACCGGATGTCGAGAGCCGCAAACGCCTCCTCATTTTTACCCCATTCGTCAGAAAAAATGTAGAGTTTCACCAATTATTCGTCCGATTTTATGTAGAATTTCGCGAATATTCGTCCGTTTTGTGTAGAGTTTCACCAATTATTCGTCCGATTTTGTGTAAGTTTGCAGCAAATATTCGTCAGAAAAAGTGTAAGAAATGAGAAGACTACTCTACAAACAGCTACTGCAATGGAAGGAGAAAGAGAATCGGAAACCACTGATTCTCAACGGAGCGCGACAAGTTGGCAAGACCTATCTTCTTCAAGAGTTCGGAAAGGCGGAATACGACAAACTCGCTTTCTTCAGTTTGGACCGCGACCGCAAAGCAGTCGAAATCTTCGAGAAAGGCGGCAGCACCGCCGACATTCTGCTGGCATTGTCGGCAGTCGGCGGGGTAGATATCACGCCCGGCGACACGTTGATTGTGTTCGACGAAATCCAAGACTGCCCCAAAGCCCTGGAGATGCTGAAGTTCTTTTGTGAGGAGCGCCCCGACCTGCACATCGTTGTGGCAGGTTCTCTGCTCGGACTGTCGTTGCACGATGGTACGTCCTATCCCGTGGGGAAGGTGGAAGAACTGCGTCTCTACCCCATGACCTTCCTCGAATTTTTGGATGCCATGGGGAAAACGCAACTCGTGAACCTCTTGGAAAACTGCCGGTGGTCGGTCATCGGCATGCTCGAAACAGAGTTCATCAGCCTGTTAAGACAATATTATTATGTCGGCGGAATGCCTGCTGCCGTGCTGGCTCACGTCAATCAGAAAGGACTGCAGGCAGTGAGGCGCATTCAGAAACAAATCCTCACGGACTACCGACGCGACTTCTCCAAACACGCACCGACGCGAGAGGTGCCGCGCATCAACATGATTTGGGACAGCATCCCGGCACAACTTGCAAGGGAGAGCAAAAAGTTCGTCTATGGCGCTGTGAAGAAAAGCGCACGAGCTGCCGAGTTTGAATTGGCACTCCAATGGTTGATGGATGCCGGACTCACCTACAAAGTGACACGGGTGAATGCGCCCCGACTTCCCATAAAGTTCTATGAAGACCTCAACACATTCAAACTCTTCATGCTGGACGTGGGACTGATGGGCGCAATGACCGACACGCCTGCCGAGGCAGTGTTGGTTGGAGAGCAAATCTTTTCGGAATATAAAGGCGCTTTCACGGAACTTTATGTGCTCACGCAGTTGAAAGCCGCGGGCATGACGCTCTTTTATCATTCCGTGGAACGCTCCACGATTGAGATTGATTTTCTGATGCAAAAAGAGAACAGTGTGATTCCGATTGAAGTGAAGGCTGAGGTGAACGTGAAAGCCAAATCTTTGAAAAATTTCCTTCAGAACAACCCCGAACTCCATGCGCTTCGCTTCTCCATGCTTCCCTTCCAAGAACAAGAACGCTTGACAAACATACCTCTCTACGCCTGCAATGCCTTTTCTTTGCAAATAAAGCCTTAACTTTGCCGCTGACTATGAAACCCTTTGGGGATTCTATATACCATATTATATATTGCCCCGCCCTTTAACCTAACCAATCGTTCAACTTATCAACCATAAATCTTTTTTACACCATGAAGAGACTTTTTGTGTGGCTGCTCCTCTTGGGCTGCCTGCAGTTTGTGCCTGCCGCGATGGCAGACACACCGAAGAAAACACACGACTTCGCCGTCGGGAAAGGAACGTTCCTCATGGACGGCAAACCGTTCGTCATCAAAGCCGCGGAACTTCACTATCCGCGCATCCCGCGCCCCTACTGGGAACATCGCATCAAAATGTGCAAAGCGCTCGGCATGAACACCATCTGCCTCTACGTCTTCTGGAACATTCACGAGCAGAAGCCGGGCGAATTTGATTTCACGGGACAGAACGACGTGGCTGAGTTCTGCCGCCTGGCACAGAAGAACGACATGTTCGTCATCGTGCGCCCCGGACCCTACGTCTGCGCAGAATGGGAAATGGGCGGTCTGCCCTGGTGGCTGCTGAAGAAGAAGGACATCCGACTTCGAACGCTCGACCCCTACTTCATGGAGCGCGTCGCGCTCTTCGAGAAGGCGGTGGCAGGACAACTGGCTTCGCTGACCGTCGAAAAGGGTGGTCCCATCATCATGGTGCAGGTGGAGAATGAATATGGTGCCTACGCCACCGACAAACCCTACGTCAGCGCCATCCGCGACACGCTCCGCAGCGTCGGTTTCGACAAAGTGACGCTCTTCCAGTGCGACTGGTCAAGCACTTTCGAGAGAAACGGACTGGACGACCTGCTCTGGACCATGAACTTCGGCACGGGCGCCAACATCGACGAGCAGTTCCGCCGTGTCGGAGAGGTGCGCCCCGACCAGCCCAAGATGTGCTCCGAGTTCTGGAGCGGATGGTTTGACAAATGGGGTTCGAACCACGAAACCCGCCCCGCCGACCAAATGGTGGACGGCATCAGCCAAATGCTTTCGCGAGGCATTTCGTTCTCGCTCTACATGACCCACGGCGGCACCTCCTTCGGTCACTGGGCAGGCGCCAACAGCCCCGGACTCTGGCCCGACGTCACTTCCTACGACTACGACGCGCCCATCAATGAATACGGACAAGCCACGCCGAAATACTATCTCCTGCGCGACACGCTCCAAAACTACTCCGAGACGAAACTCCCCGCCGTGCCCAAGGCGCCGATGCCCATCATTGCCATCCCCGAGGTGGAACTGACGGAATATGTGCCGCTCGAAGCGGGCATCGACACCACCCTCACCGCCAAAACGCCCCTCACCTTCGAGGAACTCGACATGGGTTGGGGAACGGTGCTCTACTCCACCACCCTGCCCGACCTCCCCGCCGGAGCCGTGCTCCACGCGCCCGTTCATGACTATGCTGTCATCTGCCTCGACGGTCGCCCCGTCGGCACGCTCGACCGCACGAAGCAGCAGGAGACGCTCACCCTCCCCGCCGTGAAAGCGGGCACACGCATGACCCTCGTGCTGGAAGGCATGGGACGCATCAACTTCGGCTGGGGCATCCACGACCTCAAAGGCCTCGCGGGCAAAGCCACCATCACGTCGGAGGACGGCCACGCGCTCTTCACCGTCGAACCGAAACAATGGAAAATGAGCACACTTCCCGACACCTACGAAAACTGTACCCGCGCCTTCACCCGCAAGGCGGAGAGCAATCTGGAAATGAAGGCGGGCTACTATCGCGGCTACTTCAACCTCAAGCGCGTCGGCGACACCTTCCTCCACACCGAAGCCTTCGGCAAGGGGCTCGTCTATGTGAACGGTTACGCCATCGGCCGCATCTGGCACAAAGGTCCGCAGCAAACGCTCTACGTGCCCGGCTGCTGGTTGAAGAAGGGCAAGAACGAGGTCATCGTCATGGACGTCACAGGTCCGAAAAGCCGCCCCGTCGTCAGCGGCTTGACAGCGCCGATTTGGGACAAACTGAATCCCGAGACCGACCTCACCGACGCCTTTGAACGCCCCGACCTCACGGGCAAGAAACCCTGCGTCGAAGCAGTGACGAAGACGGGCAACGGCTGGCAATCGTTCAAAGCTGCCACCGCCGCCACGGGACGCTACTGCGTGTTGAGCATCGAGGGCGTTCACGCTGACGCCGCCGAAGCCGCCATCGCTGAAATCTATCTCCTCGACGGTAATGGCAAACGCATCAGCCGCGACAGTTGGAAGGCAGTCTATGCCGACAGCGAGAACGGCAACCACACCGCCGACAAACTCATCGACCTCCAGGAGAGCACCTTCTGGCAGTCGAAGTCGCAGGCAAAGAAACCGCTCCTGCTGGTCATCGACCTCGGCAGCGAACAAACGGTGACGGGATTGGACTATCTGCCCCGCGCCGAAAAGGGAGCGCCGGGCAGCGTCAGCCGCCTCGGAGTCTATGTCTATTGAAACGCCCCGCCTCTTTTGCCGGACTCCCGCCCCCATTGAGGATTTCTCCTATATATAATATGGTATGCGCCGAACACAGCGAATGTGCTCGGCGCATTTCTTGTTTAATTAAATGCCATGAAGGAACCAGCGTGCGCGATGCGTCAGCGCCGCGCCACCCTCCGACAACCATTTGACAACCATTTTGCAACCATTTTGCAACCATTTTGCAACCATTTTGCAACCCTGCAAAACCCTTGCAAAACCCTTGCAAAAACCTTGCAAAACCCTTGCAAAACTCCTGCAAACTTTCTCTGAAGTCAAAAAGACAAAAAGACAAAAAGTCTTCGCGAACTCCGTCAAATCCGTTTCATCCGTAAAATCCGTGGTCTCTCTTTGACTCTTTGACCCTTTTGACCCTTTAGACTGGAGCGAAGCGACTCCGCCGTGGCAACATTTTTTTCTTGGGAATTGTCACTCCTTCCTTGGGAGTCGTCATTCTTTTCTTGGGACTTGTTGGTGTGCACCGTAATGATGAACACGTGTTCGCCATAATGATGAACACCTGTTCGCCATAATGATGAACACCTGTTCGCCATAATGATGAACACGTGTTCGCCCTAAGGACGAACACCAACAACTCCCAAGAAAAAAATGACAAATCGGCGGATAGGAACGACGACACGCCGTCAGCGAATGAAAAAGGTGGAGAAACGACAAAAATTGCTGCCCTTTCGACGCCGAAAACGCGACACTGCTTTCATTTTGTCGGCAGAAAGGCGGAAAGAAGCAGAAAGTATGACGTTTTGACTAAGAAAGAGTGTATTTTGTAGAGAAAAGAAAGTTTTTCTTGCATATAAAAGATTTTTGTTTGTTTTCTGTTTAATATTTCAGAGTTTTGTTTTACCTTTGCCACCGCAAAGCAGAAGTTGTTTGTCGGAACGTTTAACGAAACGACAAAACGACAGCAACACAAGCTCTGCCGACGCAGGCGCGTCATCCACACACAACACACAAAAACTAACTATATATCCTCTTTCCATGACCCGAAAACTGGAGTTTACCAAGATGCACGGGGCCGGCAACGATTATATCTACGTCAATACGTTGAAATATCCCGTTGCCGATCCCGAGCGTTTGTCTGTCCTTTGGAGCGACCGCCACAAAGGCATTGGCGGAGACGGACTCGTGCTCATCGGCGCGGGAGCCGACGGCGCCGACTTCTCCATGAGAATCTTCAACAACGACGGTTCCGAAGCGCGAATGTGTGGCAACGCCTCGCGCTGCATCGGAAAATATCTCTACGAATACGGTCTCACAGACCAAACGACCATCCGACTCTCCACCCTTTCCGGCATCAAGGTGCTTCAGTTGAAACTCGACGCACAGAACCGCGTGGAGGGCGTGACGGTCGATATGGACACACCGCGCCTTGCCGTGACCTCGCAATGTGCTGCCCCCGGCGGAACGTTGAAGGAGGGCGAGGTGGAAGCCACGGACGGCGTGCGCCACGTCGGCACCTTTGTTTCGATGGGCAACCCGCACTTCGTGGTCTTCGTGCCCGACGTGGAGAACTTCCCCGTCGCCGAGGTGGGTCCGACGCTGGAATTTGCGCCCATGTTCCCCGAACGCTGCAACATTGAGTTTGCCACCGTCCGCCCCGACGGCAGCATCCGAATGCGCGTCTGGGAGCGCGGCTCCGGCATCACCATGGCGTGTGGCACGGGCGCCTGTGCCACGGCAGTGGCAGCAGCGCTGACGCACCGCACCGACCGAAGCAGCGACATCGTCATGGACGGCGGCACGCTCCACATCAACTGGCGCGAGAGCGATGACCGTGTGTTGATGACAGGACCTGCCACCCGCGTGTTCGACGGCGTCATTGAATTTGAAGAATAAAAGCGAAACGACAGTTCTGCCCTTGCGGCGGAACTTTTCTTTTTCAAGACGTTCACGCCACACCTTATTATATATATACGCGAGCGGAGACCACACCATATTATATATACGACCACACCTTATTATATATAAGCAGCCTCGCCCGCATCACAGAAGCAACAAACGATTCAAGACATGATAACTCTCAACGAAAACTTTCTGAAACTCCAGAAAAACTATCTTTTTGCCGACATCGCCCAAAAAGTGGCAGCCTATCAGCAGGCGCATCCCGAAGCCCCTGTCATTCGCATGGGCATCGGCGACGTCACCCGTCCGCTGGCGCCCGCCGTCATCGAAGCGCTTCACCGCGCCGTCGATGAAATGGGGAGCGCCGAGACGTTCCGCGGCTACGGTCCCGAACACGGCTACGAGTTCCTGCGCCAAGCCATCGTCGAAAACGATTTCGCGCCCCGCGGCATCCGCATCGACGCCGACGAGATTTTCATCAACGACGGCGCGAAGAGCGACACCGGCAACTTCGGCGACATTCTCGGCACGGACAACACGCTCTGCGTCACCGACCCCATCTATCCCGTCTATATCGACTCAAATGTCATGGGCGGACGCGCCGGAGAGTTCAAAAACGGGGCTTGGAGCCGCGTAACCTACTGTCCTTGCAACGCAGAAAACGACTTTGTGCCTTCTTTGCCTGCTCATTCCGCAGATATGATTTACCTTTGCTACCCGAATAACCCCACCGGCACCACGCTTTCGCGTGAAGAGTTGGAGAAATGGGTGGCATACGCCTTGGCTCACGGCAGCCTCATCCTCTATGATGCCGCCTACGAAGCCTACATCACCCGCGAGGGCATCCCCCACTCCATCTACGAAATCCCCGGCGCAGAAAAATGTGCCGTCGAGTTCCACTCCTTCTCCAAAACCGCCGGCTTCACGGGACTGCGCTGCGGCTACACCGTGGTGCCCAAAACGCTCACCGTCAAAGCTGCCGACGGCACCGAGGTGCAACTCAACGGACTCTGGAACCGCCGCCAGTGCACGAAGTTCAACGGAACTGCCTACGTCGTGCAGCGAGCCGCCGCCGCCATCTATACCCCCGAAGGCAAAGAGCAGGTGCGCGAAACCATCGACTACTACATGGAGAACGCCCGCATCATGCGCGCCGCCCTCGAGGCAGCCGGACTGAAAGTCTATGGCGGCATTGATGCGCCCTACATCTGGTTCAAGACTCCGGAGGGCGTGGGCAGTTGGGAGTTCTTCGAGCGTCTGCTCCACGAAATCCACGTGGTCAGCACACCCGGCGTAGGTTTCGGACCTTCCGGCGAAGGCTACATCCGACTCACCGCCTTCGGCACGCGCGAAAACACCCTCACCGCCATGGAACGTCTCTCAAAACTGAAGAACTGAGCGCGAGCCAACCTAATCGCAAACAAAAGATTCCAAAGCATATATACCACACAATTAACTAAACTATAAACCCTCTTATTTTTAATCATTACGTATGAGCAACCTGCGTTTTAAAGTAGTAGAAGAGGCGTTCAAGAAACGCCCCGTAGAGGTGGCAACACCCGCCGAACGTCCGTCAGAGTACTTTGGCAAGTATGTGTTCAACCAGGAGAAAATGTTCAAGTATCTCCCCCTCAAGACCTATCAGCAACTGCGCGAGGTCATCGAGAAGGGCGGCGTGCTTCCCCTGAGTGTCGCCAACGATGTGGCGCAGGGAATGAAGAAATGGGCAATGGAAATGGGAGCCACCCACTGCACCCACTGGTTCCAGCCGCTGACCGAAGGCACCGCCGAGAAACACGACGCCTTCGTGGAACACGACTTCAAAGGTGGCATGATTGAAGAGTTCTCCGGAAAAGAACTCGTGCAACAGGAACCCGACGCCTCCTCCTTCCCCAACGGCGGCATCCGCTCCACCTTCGAGGCACGCGGCTACTCTGCCTGGGACCCCGCCTCTCCCGTCTTCCTCATCGGCGACACGCTGATGATTCCCACCATCTTCGTCAGCTACACCGGAGAAGCCCTCGACTATAAGGCTCCGCTCAAGAAAGCACTCGCCGCAGTCGATAAAGCAGCCACTGCCGTCTGCCAATATTTCGACCCTAACGTGACCCGCGTCACCGCCAACCTCGGCTGGGAACAGGAATATTTCCTCGTTGATGAAGGTCTCTATGCCGCACGTCCCGACCTCCTGCTGACCGGACGCACCCTCATGGGTCACGACTCCGCCAAGAACCAGCAGATGGACGACCACTACTTTGGCGCCATCCCCGAACGCGTCGCTGAGTTCATGCGCGACCTCGAAATCCAGGCTCTCGAACTCGGCATCCCCTGCAAGACCCGCCACAACGAGGTAGCGCCCAACCAGTTCGAGCTCGCCCCCATCTTCGAAGAGTGCAACCTCGCCGTCGATCACAACATGCTCATCATGTCGCTCATGCGCAAGATTGCCCGCAAGCACGGCTTCCGCTGCCTGCTCCACGAGAAACCCTTCGCAGGCATCAACGGTTCCGGTAAACACAACAACTGGAGCCTCACGACCAACACCGGCGCACTGCTCCACGGTCCCGGCAAAACTCCCGAAGACAACCTCCGCTTCATCGTCTTCGTCGTGGAAACGCTGATGGGCGTCTATCGTCACAACGGTCTCCTCAAGGCGTCCATCATGAGCGCCACCAACGCCCACCGTCTCGGCGCCAACGAGGCTCCTCCCGCCATCATCTCCAGCTTCCTCGGCAAACAAGTCAGCGAACTCTTGGAGAAAGTCGAGAACTCCACTTCCGACGAACTCTTCACCCTCGAAGGAAAACACGGCGTGAAACTCGGCATCCCGCAGATTCCCGAACTCATGGTCGATAACACCGACCGCAACCGCACGTCTCCCTTCGCCTTCACCGGCAACCGCTTCGAGTTCCGCGCCGTCGGTTCCATTGCCAACTGCGCCAGCGCCATGATTGCCCTCAACGCCGCCGTGGCAGAGGCACTCACCTCCTTCAAACAGCGCGTCGATGAACGCATCGCCAAAGGTCAGTCCAAAGTCAGCGCCATTCTCGACGTCGTTCGCGAAGACATCAAGACTTGCAAGCCCATCCACTTCGACGGAAACGGCTACAGCGACGAATGGAAAGAAGAAGCAGCCCGCCGCGGCCTTGACTGCGAAACGTCCTGCCCGCTCATCTTCGACCGCTATCTGGACGACGCCACCGTCGAAATGTTCACCAAGATGGACGTCATGAACCGCCACGAACTGGAAGCCCGCAACGAAATCAAGTGGGAAACCTATCAGAAGAAGATTCAAATCGAAGCACGCGTCCTCGGCGACATCTGCATGAACCACATCATCCCCGTCGCCACGAAATATCAGAGCGAACTCGTCGATAACGTGCACAAGATTCAACTCGCCTTCTCCGACCCCGCAAAAGTGAAGGAACTCACTGCCTACAACATCGACCTCATCGAGAAGATTAACAAGCACACTTCCTTCATCGCCGAGAACGTCGAAGCCATGGTGGAGAAGCGCAAAGTCGTGAACAAGATTGAAGACGTTCGCGAACTCGCCATCGCCTACCACGACGAGATTGCCCCCTATTTCGACGCCATCCGCTATCACATCGACAAACTCGAACTCATCGTCGAGGACGAAATGTGGACACTCCCGAAATATCGCGAACTTCTCTTCATCCGTTAATTGAGGTTTTCATTTTTCCCAATATCTTTTCACGCCAATGCCGAGGTCGCACCCCGCGCATTGGCGTGAATCCTTTTTACCCAAAGCGCGGAAGGAAGATGCTCACAAGGCAAGATGTGACGTTTAGCCGAAAATTTGTAATTTTGCCGTGCAAACTCAATAAGATAAGAATATGTTCGAGCTTGGTAGCCACGAAAGATACGTCAACTTCTACACCGACT
>JBJEAG010000137.1:0-12669 GCA_051868855.1 Alloprevotella sp.
TGCATAGTTTTTTGTGCACCTTTTTTATTACGTATAGTATAGTGTAAGCGAAGCGGTCCAAACCCTACACTACACCACAAAACTTTCGCGTAAATATTTTCTTTCCGATTGCCACAGTTTTTTTGCAGGTGACCCGCGAATTGCCCGAAATGTTTTCTCCCGCAGAATCTGCAGAATTCGATAGAACTTTTTTAACTTCTTCGAAGCTGCGGGTTTTGCGAGAGATTGTAATTTTGCCAATTCAACGATTCATTCCCGAGAAATAGCATGATTCATTTTGCCGACACTGTTTCAACCCTGCCGACTTGATTTTACAAAGAGATGATGATTAGTTTGACCAAAGGTTTTAGTTACAGATTCATTGCTCACTCCGTGGGCGTTCTTTTGGTGTTCGAAAGTATTTTGCTGCTGATTTGCTGCGGCGTGTCGTTCTTCTATGGCGAGGGCGATTTGACGGCGTTCGGTGTGTCGTTCGGTGCCTGCTGCTTGGTCGGAATTTTGTTGTTGCTTTACGGTAACAAAAAGATAACAAACCCTTATCGCTCAGAAGCATATATAGTGGTGGCTCTATCGTGGATTTTCTTCTCCCTTTTCGGAATGCTGCCGTTTTTGTTGGGTGATTATATCCCCTCTGTGGCGGATGCTTTTTTCGAGACTATGTCGGGTTTCACAACGACCGGAGCGACCATTCTCGACGACATTGAAAGTCTGCCTCACGGCATCCTCTTCTGGCGCAGTCTCACGCAGTGGGTGGGCGGTCTTGGCATTGTTCTTTTCACCATCGTGTTGTTGCCGGGCTTCGGGGCGGGCAGTCAGATGTTGTTTCTGTCGGAGGCAACGGGAGTCACGCATGACAAACTGCATCCCAAGACGCGAGTCATGGCGCGCTATCTTCTGATTGTTTATGTCTCTCTGACGGCGGCGGAGACCCTGCTTCTGAGACTTGGGAACATGGGATGGTTTGACGCTGTTTGCCATTCGTTTGCGACAACTGCCACGGGCGGTTTCTCCACGAAGCAGGACAGTGTGGGATTCTGGCATTCGGCATATATTGAATATGTGGTGGCGCTTTTCATGCTGCTTTCCGCTATTAATTTCTCGCTCTATGTGGTGGCGCTGAAGGGTCAGATGCGGCAGTGGTTGCGCAACGTGGAGTTGCGGTGGTTTCTGACGTCGGTGGGTGTGCTGACCGTTGTCATCACTTTGACGCTGATTTTCGGGCGAGGCTACGGGGTGGAGGATGGTTTCCGTAAGGCTTTGTTCCAAGTTGCCACGTGTCACACTTCCTGCGGTTTTGCCACGGACGACTATAATCTCTGGCCTTCGTTCACGTGGATGCTGCTTCTTTTTGCCATGTTGTCGGGCGGTTGCACGGGTTCGACGAGCGGCGGCATCAAGAATTTGCGTCTGGTCATCATCACGGACTGCATCAAGAATCATTTCCGTCAGATTTTGCATCCTCGCGCCATTCTTCCTGTCAAGACGGAGAAGGTGTTTGAGGGTAGGGTGGTCTTTTCGGTTTTTGTGTTCGTGGTTGCCTATCTGGGCATTGCTTTCATCGGTTGGACCTTGCTGATGTGTTTTGGCGTGGGGCTGCCGGAGGCTTTGAGCACGGTGATTTCCTCGATGGGTAATGTCGGTCCCGGGTTAGGCAGTTGCGGTCCGGCTTTTTCTTGGGCTTCGCTGCCGGATGCGGCGAAATGGGTTCTGTCGGCATTGATGCTGATTGGGCGACTGGAAATCTTTGGATTCCTCCTTGTCTTCTATCCTCCTGTGCGGAAGGGTAATTGGGCGTAGCGTAGGCGACGCAGATTCTTTGAACACGAATCGAACGAATATCTTTTGAACACGAATTGTCATGAATTTGACACGAATTGTTCAGAAATTATTTTTCACGCAGAAAGGAAGGAATGAGAGGGAATTTTTTGAACATGGATGGTTCAGAATTCAATGATACCACTAATGGTGCAATTAATGAGAATTAGTGGAGAGAAAGCAAATAGATGTTCATAGAAGGGATAGATCGTGAAAATTTTATCCTGCAAAATGTTTGTCGGTTTCGATGAAATTTGTAATTTTGCACCCACAAACAGCCCATTACACAAATTGTTACCACACAAATTTGTACAAACCAACAAGCTATAGCAACAATGAAACAAGGTATTCATCCTGAAAATTATCGTCCCGTTGTCTTCAAAGACATGAGTAACGGCGATATGTTCCTTTCTCGCTCCACCTGCAAAACCACTGAAACCGTTGAATTCGAAGGTGAAACTTATCCCGTGGTGAAGCTTGAAATTTCTAACACTTCTCACCCCTTCTACACCGGAAAGTCCAAACTCGTCGATACCGCCGGTCGCGTGGACAAGTTCATGAGCCGCTACGGCAAGAGCAGAAAGTGATAACCCCTTTAGGGATAAACAATACAAACAGTGGAAGCGCCTCAAGGGTTCTTCCACTGTTTTGCTTTTCTGCATCTTTCGGCGTTTGAACCATCCTTCCGGGGCGCCTTTTTTTACGTTCAAGAAAAACACACCTATTCTTCAATCGTCATGCCCTCAGCACTGCTTCTAGCTTGTGAGCCCATACCTCTCGTGCGAATCGCATTGGTCGGTTTGGGTGACCGCGGAATGAAAACCCTGCGGAGATATGCTTTCATTCCTCATGCTGAAATTCGTTATGTCGTGGATCTCAACCCCGAAAAGACGGAGGTTGCCAACGCTGCCTTGATGCAGTCGGGGCGACCGGAGGCTGTGGTTTTCTGCGGTGTAGATGCTTGGAAAGAGGTGTGCGAGAAAGAGGATGTGGACTTGGTTTATGTCTGCACGGAATGGAACACGCACACGCCGATGGCGGTCTACGCCATGGAACATGGGAAACACGTGGCAGTCGAAGTGCCTGCCGCCACCACCGTCGAGGAGTGTTTCCAACTCGTTCGCACTGCCGAGGCGACGCAGCGCCATTGTTTCATGACTGAAAATTGTTGCTACGATTTCTTCGCGCTTCAGACGCTTGAGATGTTCCGAAAAGGAAAACTCGGCACCATCACTCACTGCGAGGGTGCCTACATTCATCGCATCGCTGAGGTGGAACAGGAAGCGAAACGCGGTGACAGTGAGATGTTTCGACGTCACTGGATGGCGCAGTCCTATTCCACCCAAGGGGGTAACCCTTATCCCACTCACGGCATTGGTCCGATTGCGCAACTGCTTGGCATTCACCGCAAAGACCGTTTCAAAACCATTGCTTCGGTCACGGCGCGGGGCGTTCGTCAGGGTGACGAATGGATTGGTAAGGTCAATTCTTCGCTCCTCACGACAGAAAGCGGCGTCACCATTCTCTTGCAACTCGACGTGACCACGCCGCGCCCCTACAGTCGCCTGCAAACGGTGTGCGGCACGAAGGGCTTTGTGCAGAAATATCCGCTTCCTGTTGTTGAATGGATGGAGGAGGGTGGTGGCAATGCGTCGGTTCAGTCCTTTTCTTTCAGTGGCGACGAGGCATTGAAGGTCATGGAGGAGCAGTTCTCCGAATCCGCGGCGTCGCAGTTGTGGGCGGAGGGACATCGGAAGGGTGTGCCCAACGAGATGAACTATGTGATGGATCGTCGTCTGATTCATTGTCTTCACCACGGTCTTCCCTTGGATTTGGATGTGTATGATGCTGCGGAGTGGTCCTGTCTCTGCGAACTTTCCCAAATTTCTGCTGCTCGCGGCGGTGTCCCCGTTGAAATCCCCGATTTTCTTTCTCCGCAGTAAGTGGAGGTAGGTGCTATTCCTTTGAAGACATTTTTATTGACAACAACAGGGACAACGCATGACAACTTTTGATTTTTAATTGTTGTCTGGGTTGTCTAAGTTGTCGTTATCTTTGTGGGGCGACTCTTATTTCAGCAGGTCGGGGCGGAGTCGGCGGGTGCGTTCAAGGCTTTGGCTGAGTTCCCATTCTTTGATTTTTGCATCGTGACCCGAGAGGAGGATGTCGGGCACCTTCCAGCCTTTGTAGTCCGCGGGACGCGTATAGACCGGAGCTGCCAAGAGTCCGTCTTGGAAGGAGTCGCTCAGTGCGCTTTGTTCGTCGCCCAACACGCCGGGCACAACTCTCACGACTGCATCACAGATGATGGCGGCAGGGAGTTCACCCCCGGTCAGCACATAATCTCCCACACTGATTTCGCGGGTGATGAGGTGTTCGCGGATGCGGTAGTCAATGCCTTTGTAGTGTCCGCAAAGAATGATGAGATTCTGCGCCATGGAGAGTTGGTTGGCGAGCGGTTGGTCAAATTGTTCGCCATCGGGGGAGGTGAAGATGACCTCGTCATAGTCCCTCTCCGCTTTGAGTGAGGAGATGCAGTTGTCGATGGGTTGGCACTGCATGACCATGCCTGCGAAGCCACCGAAGGGATAGTCATCCACGCGGCGGTGTTTGTCGTTGGTGTAGTCGCGCAGATTGTGGAGATGTATTTCAACCAACCCGCTGCGTTGAGCGCGGGCAAGGATGGAGGTGGTGACGAACCCCTCCAACATTTCGGGAAGAACGGTGATGATGTCTATTCTCATGAGTGTGTGCGGTTCTGCCGCCTTCAGTTTTGGGGTGTAAAGTTACGGAAAATGACGTAAAGAAAGAGCTGAATGCGAGAAATGATGAGAAAAAGAACTGCAATAATTCAGAGTAGTTATTATCGGGTAATAAGATTATCAATTATAATGGGTTATGCTTTTATTAAATAATACAAGAGGATATTCTTGTCCTTTAAAGAAGCATAATTGAATGCACTAAAACTAGATTCAATGTGTGTGTTTTTTTTATTTTTGTGTCGTGAAAGATATTATTGAAAGTTCTAATCTATTAAACTATAAAGTTATGCTTAATTTATTCAAAAAAAGCCGTTGTTCTTTAATGAAATGGGGATTCTGCTTGTTTTTAATCTGCTTCTTCTCTTTTGCACAATCCCCTGTACAGGCAAGCGTGGTACCATCTCCTTCTAAAGCCAAGGTTTATTCTTCCAAACCTGTTCCCAAAAAGGTAAAGTGCTCTGTATGTAATGGTACTGGAAAATGCAGAACTTGCAAAGGTACAGGTCGTAAGGTTTACGGCGGTAAGGAAAAAACCTGTGGTTCATGTGATGGGCATCCCGAATGTTCTGCATGTGGCGGACGTGGTTATAAAATTGAGTACGTAAATGAGTAATTTATGTGATGAACTTAAAAAATGTCGGTTGTAACCGACATTTTTTTATTGGTAATTGTCGGTTCTGACCGACATTTTTATTGAGATTTGTCGGTTGCAACCAACAATTTAGGTAGATTTTTGTCGGTTGTAACCGACATTTTTATTTGGTTTTGTCGGTTCTGACTGACAAATTTTAGGGGCGGTTCGTCATTCGTTCAATGCCTGCAGCAATGCTTTGACAGCGTCGCGTGGTTCGACGTGTTGTTCCAGCAGGGTGACGAAGCGGGAGCCGACAATGACACCGGCACTGTGGGCAGAAGCAGCGGTGCGCGTGGCTTTGTTGGAGATGCCAAACCCCACGAGGAACGGGTTGCGGAGTTTGAGACCTTCCAATCGGCGGAAATAGGCTTCGCGTTGTTCGTCAAATGATTTTTGTGCGCCTGTCACGGCTGCCGAACTGACGGCATAGATGAACGTGCGGCTGTGGGCATCGATTTGTCGGATGCGTTCCTCGGAAGTCTCCGGTGTGACGAGAAAGACGAGGGGAAGGTCATGGGCAGCGGCAATGTCCGCATAGTCTTTCATGAAAAGGTCGTAGGGAAGGTCGGGGATAATGATGGCGTCAATGTCCGTCTCGCGGCATTGTTGGCAAAAACGTTCGAAACCGTAGTGAAGAATCGGGTTGAGATAACCCATGAGAATCACGGGAATATGTATCTCCGCTCTGAAATCCTTCAGCTCGTCGAAGATTCGTTGCAGGCTCATGCCCTGTTTGAGTGCTTGCGAGGAAGCATGTTGGATGACGGGGCCGTCGGCGAGCGGGTCGCTGAACGGAATGCCCACTTCCACCATGTCAATTCCTTCCTCCTGCAGGGCGCGGAGAATGGGCATAGTGGTTTCGGGCGCGGGGTGACCGACACAGAAATAGACAGACAAAAGGTCAGACTTTTTTTCTTGGAAGAGACGAGATATTCTTGATTCAGACATGGCGAAATGGTATTTAGAGTTGGAGGTGTGTATGATTGAATATATTATTATAAGGTGTATAAGATGTCAATCAGTTTGTGGTTCTCTGTTTTGTGACAAATTGCCGGATGGCATCGGCGTCTTTGATGGCGGGAGCAGTTTCGAAACCGGAGTTGAGGTCATAGCCCGCGAGACGGGGATGGTGGAAGCGAAGCAAGTCAGGCAGGAGTGCGGGACGCAGACCGCCGCTCAACAGGAAGGGCACGTCGCCATCGTAGCTTTGCAGAAGTGACCAATCGTAGGTGACGCCGCTACCACCGTGGGCAGGGGTGGGTGTGTCAAAAACAAAAAAGTCTGTGCACGTAAGGAACTGCTCCGTCTCCTTCGTGAAATTCGGCGTGACCGCCACCGCTTTCAATACGAGCAGACCTTGGCGGCGCAGTTCGCGGCAGAGTTCGGGAGAGACGGAGCCGTGGAGTTGCACTCCGTTCAAGGCGAACTGTTTCACGCGGCGTTCCACCTCTTCGAGAGACGGTTTCACGAAAACACCGATGCGGGAAATAGAGGCGGGAGGAAGCAGTGAAGGTGTTTCTGCCACGAACCTCGGAGAGGCAGGATGGAAAATGAATCCCATCATGTCGATGTCACAGGCGGAAACTTCGCGGATGTTGTCGCCGAGTCGCATTCCACACACTTTAATGATTGGAGTTTTCATTGATGCCTTTCTTTATTAAAGCAAAATAACTAATTCATTATTGGCTTGTTAGTTGTTTCTGTTTGACATTAATAATACTACAAGCCGAGTCCGTGAATGAAGCGTCCCAGAGCTTCTCCTGGGGCAGGAGTTGCCATGAACGCCTCGCCGATGAGGAAACCCTGGAATCCGGTGGCTTGGAGTTCGCGGGCAATTTCTGGCGTGAGGATTCCGCTTTCGGAGATGGCGACCGACTCCTTCGGCAGGGCAGGGAAGAGACGGTGAGAGTTGGCAGGGTCGGTGCGGAAGGTGCGCAGGTCACGGTTGTTCACGCCAATGACATCCACCTCCGGACACCAGGCGTCCAGTTCCTCCTCGCTGTGAATCTCCAGCAACACTTCCAATCCGAGAGAGTGGGCGGTGCGGGCGAGTTCGTGGCAGCGCTGCTCACCCAAGACGGCAGCGATGAGAAGACAGACGTCCGCTCCTGCAGCACGTGCTTCCAGCAGTTGGAACTCGTCCACGACAAAGTCTTTTCGCAAGATGGGAAGAGTGGTGAGCGGTCGGGCGGCACGTAGGTCGTCGAGACTGCCGCCGAAGCCTTCTCCGTCGGTCAAGATGGAGAGTGCGGCAGCACCGTGGCTTTCATATTGCGGAATGATTTCTTCCACTCGCGCCTTCTCGGCAATCCATCCTTTCGAGGGAGAGCGGCGTTTGAACTCGCTGATGATGCCGCCCGGCGTGTGAAGCAGGGAGTGACGCAGGCTGCGCGGAGCAGGTGCATTCTCTGCCATGCGGTCCAGTTCTTTCAGCGAACATTGTTCCTTGGCAAGTGCCACCTCGCGGCGTTTGCGTTCAACGATTTGGGAAAGTATGTTGTTCATAATGTAAGTCAAAGAGTCAAAGAGACAAAGAGGGCAAAGAGTCAAAGAGACAAAGGGGGCGGGTTTGAGGTTGTTTGAAAGGTTTGAGAGGTTGTTAAAGTTGTCTTTTGTTGTCAAAGTTGTCTTCAAGACTTTTTGACCTTTTAGACCTCAAAGAGTCACCGACTTTTTGACCCTTTTGACCTTTTAGACCCTTTAGACTTCTTAAACCTTTTAGACCTCAAATTTCTCAGACATTGATTTCGGCGAAGCGGTTCCAGGCTTGAAGAGCCTTGCCGTCGGTCAGGGAGCGACACGCCTCCTCCATGCATTCTCCCACCTCTTTCTCGGGACAGATGGTGCGAATGGCAAAGGCGGCATTGACCAGTACGCAATTCTCCTGTTCCGCTGTGGCTTCTCCGTGGAGCACATGGTCAAAAATGTCGGCTGCCTCCTCCGCCGAGTCACCGCCGTGGAGAGAGGCTTGCGACGCCAAAGGAAGACCGAGATCGGAGGGAGTGATGACGCTTTCGCTGAGGTTCGTGATGACCTTGAAAGGGGCGGTGAGAGAAATTTCGTCATATCCGTCCAAACTTGTCAAGACGCTGAAACCCAATCCTGTGCGACGCAGCGTGTGGGAGTAGAGACGCAACTGCGGGAGGTCTGCCACGCCCAACATTTGATAGGCAGGCTTGCACGGATTCACCAACGGACCAAGCAGGTTGAAAATGGTTTTGAAACCCAGACTGCGGCGCACGGGACCCACCGTGGCGAGTGCCGGGTGGAAGAGCGGAGCGTGGAGATAAGCCACGCCGCTTTGGTCGATGGAGCGGCGCAATGTGTCGTTCGAATTGGTGAAGCGAATGTGGTGGCGCTCCAACACCGTGCTTGCCCCGCTGACGGAGGAGGCACCATAGTTCCCATGTTTTGCCACCTTATATCCGGCTCCTGCCACCACGAAGCAGGCGCAGGTTGAGATGTTGAAAGTGTTTTTCCCGTCGCCGCCGGTGCCGACAATGTCAATCGGTTGAAATTCAGAGAGGTCGGTCGGTACGGCGTGTTCAATCAGTGCCTGACGGAAGCCTGTCAGTTCTTCCGGACGGATGTCGCGCATTCGGAAGACGGTGAGCAGTGCCGCCACCTGTTCGGCAGAAAATTCTTTGGCTGCGATTCGGCAGAGCAGGTCGTGGGCTTGCTCGTGGGTCAGCGTGTCATGGTTGAAAAGTTTTTCCAGAATGGAGTTCATGGCAGAATGAAGTTGTGGAGGATGGTTCTGCCGCAGGGCGTCAGAATCGATTCCGGGTGGAACTGAATGCCGTGGACGCGGAGGGTGCGATGGCGGAGCGCCATGATTTGTCCTTCGTCGCTTTCGGCTGTGATTTGCAGGCAGGTGGGAAAGTCTTCTTTGCTGACCACCCAAGAGTGGTAGCGTCCTGCTTGAATGGTGGAGGGGAGATTGCGGAAGAGCGGATCCTCCTCCACGATGTGAACCGGCGTCTGCACGCCGTGGAAGACGTGCGGAAGGTTGAAAAGTTTTCCGCCGAACACCTCTCCGATGGCTTGTTCGCCGAGACAGATGCCGAGAATGGGTTTTGTCTCCGCCCAAGTGCGGATGACGTCCTCCAGCAGTCCCGCTTCGGAGGGGATGCCCGGTCCGGGCGAGAGAACGACATTGTCAAACGGTTTCACGTCTTGCAGTTTGAAGCGGTCGTTGCGCCAAACGGTGACCTCGCAACCCTCCTCTTCCAAGATTTGTCGGAGATTATAGGTGAAGGAATCGTAGTTGTCAATGAGCAGTGTTTTCATCGGTTCAGTTTTCTTGTGAGTAGTGTGCTGCGGCAATGTCAATGGCTTTGCGCAGTGCGCCAAGTTTGTTGTTCACCTCTTGGAGTTCGCACTCCACGTCGCTGGCTGCCACGATTCCGCCGCCCGCTTGGAACCAGAGCCTTCCGTTTCGGCTGACGAAGGAGCGGATGGTGATGGCTTGGTTCAACGTGCCGTTCAGTCCGATGAAGCCGATGCATCCGCCGTAGGCACCGCGGTTGTGTGGTTCATAGTCCGTGATGAGTTGCAGTGCTCTCACTTTGGGTGCTCCGCTCAATGTGCCGGCGGGGAAGGTGTCGGCAAGCAGACGGATGGGATTTGTACCCGGACGAACCTTTCCCGAGACGCGGCTGACGAGGTGAATGACGTGGCTGTAGAACTGTGTGTCTTTGAGGAAATCCACTTTCACTTCCGTGCAGTGGCGGGAGAGGTCGTTGCGTGCCAAGTCCACGAGCATCGTGTGTTCCGCATTCTCTTTCGGGTCAGCGAGTAGGGCTTTGGCAGCGGCGGCATCTGCCTCCTTGCTTCCTCTGCGGCGTGTCGTTCCGGCGATGGGGTCAATGAACGCCATTCCGTCGTCCTCGATGCGGCAGTGTGTCTCCGGCGAAGAACCGAAGATGCGGAAACCGCCGAAGTCGAAGTAGAAGAGATAGGGCGAAGGGTTGATGCTTCGCAGGGCACGATAGAGCGCAAAATCGTCACCTTCATACTTCTGCTCGAAGCGGCGCGACAGCACGATTTGGAAGACGTCGCCGCGTTTGCAATGGGCAATGCCTTTGCGGATGTTTTCCCGGTGTTCGTCGTCCGTCAGCGGTGAGGACACCTCCCCGACAGGGCGGAAAGCGTAGGTCGTGAAATGGTTGCCCATCACCGCCCGTGCCACTTTCGGCGTGTCGCTTTCGCCGTCCTCGCCCACCAATTCCAGCAGACGGAGTTCGCTGTTGAAATCATTGAAGATGAGAATGAAACGGTAGAGAATATAGAACACGTCCGGTGCGTCGTTCACCGCTTCGCGACTGTCTTTGACGGGAATGTCCTCAAAGTAGCGCACCGCGTTGAAGGAAGTGTAGCCGTAGAGACCGCAGGCGGCGCTGCCTTCTCCTTCCACCTCAAAACTGTGGAGAAAGTCGGCGAAGGCTTCTGCCACCGAGGCTGTGTCGCTGACCTCCCGCACTTCACTGCTGTGGTCGGGAAAGTCCATGACAGCCTTGCCGTGGCTGATGCGGAAGGAAGCGAGCGGGTCGAGTCCGATGAAGGAACGGTTGTTTTCCGTGCCGTGATAGTCCGAACTCTCCATGAGCGCACTCTGTGCGAACAGGTCTCTCACCTTGAGGTAGGTGCCCACCGGAGTGCTCAAATCACCGGGCAGCGGTGTGTTCTTGACGGTATATTTGAAATGTTTCTGATTTTTCATGACGAAATTCGTGAGGGGTTACTATTACTTCTCCATCCGCTCCTTGACAGCCTTGAGCAGGGAGGCATAGTCCGAGGGGCAGTTGCCTTGCGGCGCATATTTCAGATAGGTGTCCATGTCCTTGTCGCCGCGTCCCGAGAGCGTCACGACCACCACATCCTTCGGACGAAACGTCACGCGGTGCAGTGCTGCCAGTGCGTGGGCAGACTCCAGAGCGGGCAGGATGCCGTCGGTTCGGTTCAACTCAAACGCCGCCGCCAAAGCCTCGTCGTCCTTGACCGCCAGTGCTTCGGCGCGTCCTGTCTTGACAAGGTGTGCGTGGAGCGGACCAACGCCCGGATAGTCCAACCCGGCAGAGATGGAGTAGGGTTCAAGAATTTGCCCGTCCTCATCCTGCATGACGAGCGAGCGGAAACCGTGGAGAACACCTTCAGTGCCGGCGTTCAGCGTGGCAGCCGTCAGTCCTGTTTCCACACCCTTACCGCCTGCTTCGGCATAGAGGATTCTGACTTTTTCGTCTGCGAGGAAGTGGAACACTGTTCCTGCCGCGTTGGAACCGCCGCCGATGCAAGCGACGAGATAGTCCGGACTTTCGCGACCTTCTTTTTCGAGCAACTGCTTGCGGATTTCCGCACTGATGACGCTTTGCAGACGTGCCACCATGTCGGGATAGGGGTGCGGTCCCATGGTGGAACCAATCAGATAGAACGTGTCGTCCGGATGACAGCACCAGTCGCGGATGGCTTCGTTGCAGGCATCCTTGAGGGTCTTGTTGCCCGACTTGACAGCCACGACCTCCGCACCGAGCAAACGCATCTTCTCCACGTTGGGGCGCTGGCGCATCACATCCGTCTCACCCATATAGACCACACACGGCATGCTCATCAGCGCACAGACCGTGGCGGTTGCCACGCCGTGTTGTCCCGCTCCCGTCTCGGCGACGATACGCTTTTTGCCCATGCGTCGTGCCACGAGAATTTGACCGATGGCATTGTTGATTTTGTGGGCTCCCGTGTGGTTCAGGTCCTCACGTTTCAGATAGACGCGGCAGTTGTGTGTGCGGCTGAGGCTTTGGGAGAGATAGAGTGGGGAGGGGCGGCCGACATAGTCGCGCAGCAGTTGGTTGAACTCCTCTTGGAAGTCTTGGCTGTCAATGATTTGTCTGTATTGTTTTTGCAGTTCTTCCACGCATTTGTGAAGGATTTCCGGGATGTAGGCTCCGCCGTAGCGTCCGAAGAACCCGTTTTCAGTGACGTCGTATTTGCTCATGTTTCAGTGTATTTTTGTTTTTGTGTGATTCGTGTGTGGTGTGCACTAAATGATTTGTGGAGTAGTGCTATATATAATAATGTGTGTGCTCTCTCTTTGTCGTTTAATTCTCGAACAAAAAGAATGCGGCGGAAGTCGTTGGGTGAGACTGCCGCCGCATGATTAGATTGGGGGAATGAAAAATCATGGAGAGAAAAGCACGAGGAAGTCAGCCTGCGACCCAAAAGGAACCCAAGCGACGCCACCAACGATTGCTATTTCTGCCTTGATTTGTCATTTTGCCTTCGTTTTGTTTGTTTCTGCTTGCAAAAATATGGTGTTTTGACTTTTTGACCAAACTTTTGCTCATTTTTCTTTCAAAAAAGTTTCGATGGGTGCTGTGGGCTGATGGTTTGTTCCCTGTCAGTCCGGTAGGTTCACCTCTGAGGAGACGATGCGCACTTCGTAGGTGAAGCCGGCGCGTCGGA
>JBJEAG010000138.1:0-2766 GCA_051868855.1 Alloprevotella sp.
GGGAAGGGTTGGTCGGATGAAAAGAAAAGCGTACTTTTGCAGCCGATTATAGAGTCCGAAGGGGCTAAAGAAGCGATTGCGGTTGCAATCCGCCTCCCGGAAAAAACCGTTTATACAATTAATAATGTACGCAATCGTAGAGATTAACGGTCAACAGTTCAAAGCCGAAGAAGGCAAGAAACTCTTCGTGAACCACATCAAGGGTGCCGAGAGCGGACAGGCTGTTGAATTTGAGAATGTGTTGTTGGTGGACAACGACGGCACCATCACCGTGGGAACTCCCGCAGTGGCAGGCGCAAAAGTTGTTTGCGAAGTGGTTGAACCGCTTGTGAAAGGCGACAAAGTGCTGGTGTTCCACAAGAAGCGCCGCAAGGGTTACCGCAAGCTCAATGGCTACCGCCATCAGTACACTCAGATTTCCATCAAACAAGTAATTGCTTAATCCATTAAAAAAGTTTAGAAAACATGGCACATAAGAAAGGTGTTGGTAGTTCTAAGAACGGCCGCGAATCAGCTTCGAAGAGATTAGGCGTTAAGATTTGGGGTGGTCAGGCTTGCATCGCAGGCAACATCATCGTTCGCCAGCGAGGCACGGTTCACTATCCCGGTAAGAATGTAGGCATGGGCAAGGACCACACGTTGTATGCCCTCGCTGACGGAAAGGTGGAATTCCACCGTGGTCAGCGCGATCGCAGCGTTGTTTCCGTTGTTCCCTTTGCTGAAGCATAAGACGGACGCTTAGTCACGCAAAAAATCAGAAACATTCCTATTTACAGCATGTCGGGTTGCAGCCTCACGGTTGCAACCCGACGCTGTTTGTGTGCGGGGAAAGGTTTCGGGAGCCTTCAAGATTTCGTTTCCAACGCCGCGACGACTTCGGCGGTGAAGGTCTTCCCGACGGGAAGCGGTTTGGCGAGTTTCGCGAGCGTCACCTCCGAGCGCGAGAACGACGTGATGCGACGCCGCGCCACGACGAAAGAGCGATGAATGCGCAGGAACTCGCCCGGCGGCAACTGCTTCTCCAGTGCCGACAGAGAGATTTTCGACCAGACCGTGCTGCCGTCGGTCAGATGAACCTTGACGTAGTTCGTCACGGATTCGATGAAGAGAATGCGGTCGGCGGAGAGTCGCACGGTCTTGTAGTCCGACTTCAGCGTGATTTGTCGCGAGGAAGATTCGCTGTAGTGCAGGAGTTCCTGGAGATGCAGCCGTTGTTCCGCCTTCTCCACGGCAGTCTCGAAACGACTGAAGAAATAGGGTTTGTGGAGAAAGTCCACGGCGTTCACTTCAAAGCCGTCGAGCGCGTAGTTGGCGAAAGCGGTGGTGAAGATGAGACAGCACGAGGCGGGGAGTTGGCGCGCCAGTTCAATGCCCGACACGCCGTTGAGTTCGATGTCGAGAAAGACGATGTTCGGGCGCGTCTCCAAGATGCGTTGCAGTCCGACGCGTGGCGAACTGAAAGTTTCCAGTTCCAAACCGCCGCGCCGCCGGCAAAACTCGCGAAGGATGCTCAAGGCGATGGGTTCGTCGTCAATGGCAATGGCTTTCCACATGGTTTTGAAGTTGAGTTAGAGAAAGAAAGAGGCTCGGGCGGTCGTTGCTTATACCTTATTATATATACCTTATTATATATGTACCCGCCTCTCCGGTTCGTCAGTTCGTCAGCACGAGTTCCGCCAGGAAAGTGTGTTGCGGCGTGATGCCGGTTTGCAGACGGTGTCTGCCGGGGTAGAGCAGGGCGAGGCGGTGGCGGCAGTTCTCCATGCCCACGCGGAAGGAGTCGTCGCGGGGGCGGTCAAACACCGAGTTCTCCACCCGCAGGCGCACCTCGTTCCCGTCTTGCTCCATCCTTATGCTGACGAAACACGGGTCGGAGGAAGAGATGCCGTGTTTGAAGGCGTTTTCGACGAAGGTGATGCACATCATCGGCGGAACGAGCGTGGCACCGTCCGCCACGCTGTGGGAGAAACTGACGTGCGCCAGTTCGTTGAGACGGAGCTGCTGCAGCGCGACATACTGACGGACATAGTCCACCTCCTGCGAAAGCGGGATGAAGTCGCGCTCAGCGTTTTGGAACATATACTTCGTCAGACCGATGAACTGCTCCAGTGCCGACGCCGTCTTGTCGGAGTGAGTGATGAGGAGACCGTAGAGCGTGTTGAGCGTGTTGAAGAGAAAGTGCGGGTTGATTTGCGCTTTGTAGAGCGCGAGTGCCGCCTTGTTCCGTTCGTTTTCCATTTCCTCCCGTGCCAATCGTTGTCGATAGGCTTCCTGGAGCATGCCGACGGCGAAGCAGAAGACGGCGACGAGAATGTAGTGCAGCCACACCGCCTGCTGATTCTGGCGGACACCCCAGCGCGGGAAGGAAAACTGCTGCGGGTTTGCCTGACGGAGATGATAGAAAGGCGAGGAAATCTCATGAATCGAGAAGAAATAGGTCACCGCCAGCGAGACCGCCATGACCGTCAGCGCCTGCCACATCGTCCGCCGCGAGGCATCGGTCAGCCGTGGCACGATGAAATATTTGTAGGTGAAATAGGTGACGTAGAGCCAGGCGGTGAAGGCGGCGAAATAGAGGGGCTGCGTTCCCCACCACCGCTCCACGGGAAAGGCAAACAAGAGGAGCGGAAGGATGACGAGACAGAAGACGAGGTCGGTGCAGAGACGGATGTGTTTCATCGTCGAAGGTTTCAGGTTTTTGGGCAAGAGGACGGTGTGTCATAATAGCCAATCTGCTTCGTTGCTATCGGATTCGGGCTTGGTCAT
>JBJEAG010000139.1:0-11073 GCA_051868855.1 Alloprevotella sp.
GCCGCAGCCATGTACTCATACTCCGCTGCAATCAAAAAGGGGAAAAAGAAAAGCGGGAAAATTCCCGCTTTTCGAGGTCTGGCGACCTTTGGTTACTAATTTTTCGACTTTGCTCGCACTTCGCGCTCACGAA
Source organism: Alloprevotella sp. (assembly GCA_051868855.1). Lineage (GTDB taxonomy): Bacteria > Bacteroidota > Bacteroidia > Bacteroidales > Bacteroidaceae > Alloprevotella. The sequence continues at coordinate 134 of JBJEAG010000139.1, forward strand.
ACGGCACGAAATTGCGAGGGAGTCTGCCCCGTGTGGGACTTGAAGAAACGAACGAAATGCTGGGGATAGTCAAAGCCGAGACGCGACGCCACTTCCGTGATGCTCAAGCTTTCGTCGTTCAACAGTTCCTTGGAGGCAGCAAGCAGGCGGTCGGCGATGAAATCTTTTGCCGTGCGTCCCGTTTCGACGCGCACCAACTCCCCGAAATAGCCTTTGGAAAGACAGCATTTCTCTGCAAAATAGCCGACGGTCGGAATGCCGAGCGAGGAGGCTTTTGTGGCAAGATAGTCCCTCAGGAGTTCATCGAATTTCTGCACGACGGAATGGTTGATTTCCTCGCGCGTCACAAACTGGCGGTCATAGAAACGAAGACAATAGTTCAACAAAAGTTCGATGTTCGAGACGACAAGACCGCGGCTGTGTTTGTCAATGGCGCGATGAAGTTCCCGGGCAATCATGTCGAGCACGCCTCGGAAAATTTCGATTTCTCCTTGGGAAAGATGTAGCGCCTCGCTGCTGGTGTAGTCAAAGAAGCCATAGCGCGACATTTTCTTTCCGAGTGCGGTGCGCGCCAAGAGGTCGGGATGAAAGACCAGAGCGGTCCATTTCGGTGTCTTGACGCCGGGAACGGGTTGCACCTGAACCGTCTGTCCGGGAGCGAAACTCGTGACGGTCATCTCGTCGAAGTCATAGCGTGTCCGCCCGTAGGAGAGTTGGCAGCCTTTGTTCTCTTTGAGGAAAAGGGCATAGAGGTCATAGTGATAGGCACACGCTTCGACCTCGCGTTGCTGTTCGAAGCGCACAACGCTGACAAGAGGATGCAGGGTTTCAAAACCGTAGAGCTCATTGAAAGTCTGCACGCTGTCAATTCGGATTTCTTTCATGGGAAAGGGAATGAAGGGTTCATTTGTCTTGGGAAAGCACACGCAGAACGTCTTCCACGATTTGTTTGTCGGTCAGTCGGTTGGCGGCGAAGAAGTCGGCGAGCGAGTAGCGGTCGGCAAATTCTTTCTTTGCGCCGTAGCAGAGCGTTCGGACGGGCATTGCGCCGAAATGGCGGGCGACTTTCTCGCCATAGCCTCCCTCCAAAGCGCCGTCTTCCAAAGTGACGACGACACGATGGTCGGGAACGAGACTGTCAAGCAAGGCTTCGTCGAGACCGGAAATGAAGCGCGGATTGATGAGCGTGGCATCTATGCCTTCTTTCTTCAAGGCGCTGCAAACTTGCTCGCCGAGCGCGAAGAAGTTGCCCAAACCAAGCACCGCCACTTCCCTGCCCCGAGAAACGAGCTCGGCAGTATTCAAATCGGAATAATCACTCGGGACTGGGCGAGTGGCGGAGCGGAGCGGTCCGACGGGAACGCGAATCGCCACGGGGTGCTTTCGGTAGGACAAACTCCAATCTAACATTGACAGATATTCCTCGCGGTTGGTCGGAGCAAGGAAAACGAGATTCGGAATGCCTGAAAGAAGCGGAATGTCGAAATGACAGAGGTGCGTGACGTCTGTCATGGACGACAAAGAGCCCCACAAAACGAGAAGAGTGGCGGGATTGTCGTTAATACATAAATCTTGAGAAACCTGGTCGTAGGCACGCTGAAGAAAGGAACTGCAGACACCGAAGACGGGCTTGCCGCCAGCCTTCGCCATGCCCGATGCCAGCGCCACGGCATGCTCCTCGGCGATGCCGACATCGACATATTGCGCTCCCGCTTCGCGCCGACGCTCGGGCGTCCATCCCCAAATGCCGGGCGTTCCGGCTGTGATGGCGCAAACGGACTTATCTTCTTTCATGCGAGTCAGCAGATGACGGGCAGTGAGGTCGTTGTAGTTGTCGCCGAAGTCGGCATTCTTCAACTCGCCCGTAGCAATCTCGAACGGCATTGTCCAATGCCAGGTTTCCTTGTCTTGCTCCGCGGGCTCATAGCCTTTACCTTTCAACGTGTGAATGTGAACAACGACGGCGTGGTCAGCATCTTTCACGCGCTCAAAGGCTGAAATGAGCGAAGGAATGTCGTTTCCGTTTTCCACATATACATAATCAAGCCCCATGGCGCGGAACAAATTGTTCGCACACTGACCACCGCTGCGACGAAGTTCCGAGAGGTTGGCATAGAGTCCCCCGTGGTTTTCCGCAATGGACATTTCGTTGTCATTGACGACAATGATGAAGTTCGAATGCAGCTCTGCCGCCCAATCAAGTCCCTCCAAAGCTTCACCGCCGCTCAGAGAACCGTCGCCAATCACGGCAATGACGTTGCCGGACGCCCCGAGCAGGTCGCGCCCCTTTGCCAAACCGCCGGCGAGACTGACGGAAGTGGAGGTGTGACCAACGATAAAGTGGTCGTGGTCGCTCTCCGAGGGCTCGCTGTAGCCGGACACGTCGTCATAGTGTTCCTCCGAGAGAAACGCCTCGGCACGTCCGGTCAGCATTTTGTGCGGATAGCTCTGATGAGACACGTCAAAGACAATCTTGTCTTCCGGCGAGTTGAACACGCGGTGAAGAGCGATGGTCGCTTCGACCATTCCAAGATTCGGACCGCAATGACCGCCGTGACGACTCAGCTTTTCGATGAGAAGAGTTCGGATTTCCTCGGCAAGGATATTCATTTCATCGAGCGAAAGTTTCTTGACGTCGGCTGGAGATTGGATGTTTTCTATCAACATGTTTTCTTCTTTTTGGATTATTCTGAGATTACGTGGTGCAAAAATAGGGGTAAAAATTCAGAACCGGATTACCCGCATTGTGGTTCTTCTTACCATTTCTTCGGAAATGACGAGAAAACGCTTTTGTCAAGAAGCAAACGAAGGAGAGCGGGGAAAAGAGGCAGACGGTTGAGAACTTTTTCGTAATTTTGCGGAGACTTAGTCCAACCATCCTTCATGAAAAAGAAAAAGAAGACCAATCCCATACATTTTCTCGGAGCCTTTTCGCTCATCGTCGTGACACTCGCCGTCGTGAAATGCACGAACCCGGAACTTTCCGTCCCGCAACTGCTCACGTTTGAAGAACCCGCCCCCACGGTCAGCACTCCCACCGACAGCATCTCCCTGCACAGCCGGGACGTGGACAGTCTGTTTCTCCGTCCTCGGACTCCGCTCCGACTTTTGAAAGCAGACGGCAGTCCCGTAAAAAACCGCGTGACAAGCGTGCACCGCTTCGAAACATCTTTTCCCGACCTAAACGACGTGCAACTGACGACCGCACAACGCATCGGAGTGCCGCAAATTGCAGACCGAAACGAAGCGAACAGCAGAAAAGACGCGCTCGTCTTCATTGGCGATAATCCTTTCTACTCTGTTCAGAAACTGAGCCACTCCATCCCCTATCTCGTGCCGCGAGCCGCCATTCTCTTGGAAGAAATCGGAAGGGCATTCAACGACTCGTTAGTCACGAAAGGATTCGACCCGCACAAACTGCTCGTCACCTCGGTCATGAGAACGCAGGAAGACGTGAAAAAACTGCGCAACGTAAACAAAAATGCTTCGGAAAACAGCTGCCATCAATACGGAACAACGTTTGATATTTCCTATAATCGCTTTCTGCAAATAAATGCTGACGGAAGCGACGAAATTCGTTGGGTCACGGCGTTCAAGTCTATCCTCGCGGAAGTCTTGGAAGACCAAAGATTGATGGGAACGTGCTATGTGAAATACGAAGTTCACCAATCGTGCTTCCACATCACCGCACGGTGACGAGGGAAGGGAAGAAACTTTGAAGGCAGCAAACGACCACACCTCGTTTGCTGCCTTTGTTTTGCCCGAAGTAAACATTCCTCTCCTTTTTCTCTCGCATCATCCTTCCTGTCTTTCCCTTCTCCTTTGCCATCTAAAGCCCAATCTTTTGGCGAAAAGTTGCAAGAAAGACTAAGTTTTAGTGGAAAAAAGTTGTTGTTTTGCATCGAAAAACGTGGCGAAAAGTTGAAAAAACACGTCGAAAACCTTGGCGAAAAGTTGCAAAACAAAAAGATGATAGCTCCTAACATCCTAATCAACAACGTTTAAAGCAGATTATCAAAAAGCGCTGTCCGGTGAATATCACAAAACGCACGAGAAAACGTTTCAAAATGATATTCACCGGACAGTTTATTTGGTCCGAAAGGGCTAAAATCTAATGAATCGAAAGTGCCGGAGGATTTGAACGGAAAGAGAAATAGGCACGAGAGAAAGGATTCTCACAAGAACAAGCATTAGGAAAGTGATTGCATCTTCTCGCTTGTTTCGACTCATCTCACTCAAACAGATTTTCGGACTTGGGTTCGCGGGCAGCGGCGTTGCTCTTGTGGGACGCTGCGTCCGACTTGGCGGACGCGCCGTTGCCGGCGGGGGCGGCGCCTTCTTCGACGCTGCCGCCTTCTCCGCCGTCGGCGTTTCCTTCCATCAGGTCTGAGCCTTCGCCTTCAAACGCGGTGGAGTCGTTTGCCAAAGAGTCGTTCTCCTCTGCGGGCGGATTGTAGGTCTCAGTGTAGGAACTGATGTCAATGTCTTCGGGCGGCATGCCATATTTGTGAAGATATTTTTTGCGCAAGTCGGGGTTGTCCATGACGCTCCGCATGAAACGGGCGACGATGGGGAGTGCCGTACGACTGCCCTGCCCCAACGCTCCGGTGCGGAAGTGAATGCTGCGATATTCTCCGCCGACCCAGGCGCCGCCGACCAACGACGGAGTGACGCCAACGAACCAAGCATCGGAATGATTGTTTGAGGTGCCGGTCTTGCCGCCCATGTCGAGAGCACGGGCGTAGGGACCGAGATACATTCCCGCGCCGAGCGTTTGCGACGTTCCGCCTGCGTCATAGACTCCCGCTTCGAGAAGTTTTTGCATGTAGAACGCGGCGGACTGCGGAAGGGCACGCGTCTCGGCAGGTTTTGCTTCATAGACGACGCTGCCTTCGGAATCGAGAATCTTTGTAACCAAAACGGGCTCGACATGAAGACCTCCGTTTGCCACACAGGCGTAGGCGTTCACCAACTCAAGCAGATTGACGTCGCTTGAGCCGAGAGGAAGCGAGGGAGTTTCCTCCAGCGGCGATTTAATGCCCATGTCGTGGGCAGTTTGCACGACATTCTCGATGCCGACTTCCTGTCCGAGTTTCACGGCAATCGTGTTGATGCTCTGCGCAAAAGCGGAGCGGAGCGGAATCTCGGCATTGCTGAAGCGTCCGTTGGAATTGTGGGGCTGCCAAACGGTTGTTTCGTTTTTCTTCTTATCGAAAACTTCCATGCGGATATACTCGTCTTTTCGGCGATCGGAAGGTGTGAGCCCCTGTTTCATAGCCGTGGCATAAACAAAGAGCTTAAAGGTGGAACCGGGCTGACGCATGGCGCGCACTTTGTCATACTTCCACGACTTAAAGTCTATGTCGCCGACGTAGGCCTTTACTTCGCCGGTCTCGGGTTCCATGGCGACGAAACCGGTGTGCATGAAGCGAACCATATAGCGAATGCTGTCGTAAGTGGACATTAACTCCTTGCGCGGACCGTCATAATCGAAGACCGTAACGTCATGTTTGCGGTTCATGTAGTACTCGACAGAGTCGGGATTGTTCGGGAAGCGTGCCGTCCACATTTTGTAGGCGTCGCTTTTCTTTGCTATGTCTTCGATGAAGTTGGGAATGAGGTTGCCGTGTTCGTCACGCCAGGGGTCGCCGACGCCGCGCCAGTGGCGGTCGAAGTTTTGCTGGATGAGCTTCATCTGCTCGTGAACCGCCTTTTCGGCATAGTCCTGCATGCGGGAGTCGAGGGAGGTGATGATTTTCAGACCATCGGAATAGACATCCAAATCCGGGCATTTCTCACGTATTTCATCGCGCACAGCATCGCGGAAGTAGAGCGCCTCACCGTCGTAAGCGCTTTCCACGTTGAAATTCAAGCGAATCGGTTCGTCAAGAAGTTTCTCAAGCGTCGCCTTGTCGTTGATGCAGACGTTGGAGAAGTGTTCCGCGAGTTCCCGACGCCGGTTATACATGTTATTCAAAACAACATTGCGTCGCCTGCGGGAGTTCTCGGGGTTTATTTTGGGATTATAGGCGGAAGTCGCCTTCAAAAGACCGACAAGGACGGCAGCCTCTTCGGGTTTCAATTCGGAAGGAGTCGTATCGAAATAGGTCTTCGCAGCAGTCTTGATGCCAAAAGCGTTAGAGCCGAAATCGACGGTGTTTGCATACATTTCCAGAATCTCCTCCTTCTCGCAAAGCATCTCAAGTTCGGTGGCGATTATCATCTCTTTGCTCTTCATGATGAGGATGCTGACGCCGGGAATCTTCCCGAGGAGTCCGGTGGAATACTGAGTGCGGACGCGGAACATGTTCTTCACCAGCTGTTGCGTGATGGTGGATGCTCCGCGCGCTTTGCCGTGGGCTGCGTCCTTGACGGCGGCGAAGATTCCCTGCACGTCGATGCCGTGGTGTTGGTAGAAGCGTTCGTCCTCGGTGGAGATTAGGGCTTGGAAGAATACGGGGGAGATGGAATCGTAGGGGACGGGCGAGCGGTTTTCGTTGAAAAATTTGCCCAGAACCTTCCCGTCGGCGCTGTAGATTTCCGATGCCGCCGCCGTTTTGGGATGAATGATATCCTGAATGGAGGGAGACTTTCCGAAAAGCCAAAAGAGATTGAAGATGACGGCGAAAGCATAGAACACCAAGAAAGCGATGAACGACAGGAAGCCGGCAATCAGCTTTCGCCACCAAGGACGGCCGACAAACTGATTCTTATACCAGTTCCACGATTTGGAACAAGCGCCGCGCAGGCTTTGGAAAACGCGCACCGGCACGGACTTTTTCGTTTTGTTTTCCATAAACAAAAAGATTTTGACTCACTCTGAGTGCGAGCACTTCGGAGCTGAAAAACTGCTTTCCGAACGTTCTGTGATGAAAATTGAGGACTCGGAAAGACGGCACAAAGATACGGTCTCGAAACGAGTCGGCAAAATCCTACTCGCTTCTTTCACAAGGATAGTGTTTGAAAAGGAAGTCGGCAACTTCTTCGGGAGCGAGATTGATGACTTCGGAATCCTTTTTGAACCACGTTAGTTGTTTTTTTGCATAGACTCGGGTGTTGCGCTTTATCTTTTCGAGCGCGAAGTCCAGAGTCCACTCGCCGTCGAAGTGTCGGAAGAGTTCTTTGTAGCCGACGGTGTTGAGGGCGTTGCAATGTCTGAAGGGCATGACGCGGCGGGCTTCATCGAGCATTCCCGCCTCCACCATGGCATCGACGCGTCTGCCGATGCGTTCAAAAAGTTCGGCGCGGTCGCGCTGCAAACAGACTTTGACGACGCGGAACGGGCGTTCGCGGCGCTGCCCCGTTCGGAACGCGGAGAAGGGTTTGCCGGTCATGTAGCATATCTCCAAGGCGTGGACCACGCGCTTGCCGTTGCGGAGGTCGCACTCGGCATAGTATTGCGGGTCGAGCAACCTCAGTTCTTCCAGCAGGGGCTCGAGTCCTTCGTTCTCAAAACGTTGGCGCAAGAGTTGGCGGGTCTCGTCATCGACAGTGGGAATGTCGTCGATGCCGTGGCAAACGGCGTCGATGTACATCATTGAACCGCCGCTGAGGACGCAAAAGTCGTGGTCGCGGAAGAGCCGTTCGAGCAGGGCGATGGCTTCTTCTTCGTAGCGCGCCGCGCTGTAGTAGTCCTCCAATCCGAGGATGCCGACGAAGTGATGGGGCACGAGGGCGCGCTCCTCTGCCGTCGGCGCCGCCGTTCCGATGGGAATGTCGCGATAGAGTTGCCGAGAGTCGGCGTTGAGTATCGGACAGGCATAATGCTTCGCCACTTGCAGCGCGCAAGCGGTTTTACCGACCGCCGTGGGTCCGACGAGCACAAAAAGGGTCTTGGGAGAGGACACGAAAGGAAAAAATCTGTCAAAAAGAAAATGGCTGTAAATCCAACCAAGCCTCCTTTCAATGAGTTTGATTGGGCTTACAGCCCTCACCATCCGGACGAAAGACTCATCCAATCAGAACGACAAAAGTGCTCGACTTTTGAATCGTTGCCCGAACAGAAAAACTTATCCTATATATAATAAGGAGTGCAGAACTCGTTCGTCACTTTGTCAATAGGGTTCGCCGTCGCTGATTTCGAAACCTTCCAAATCGATTTCGTCGTCGTTGAATCCGCCGTCAAAGTCGAGGTCATCGTCATCGATGCCTGCGCCGACAGCGCCTTTGGTCGCCGCGTTCAGTGCGCTCAAGTCCATGTCAAGGTCGTTGATTTGAGCGGGAGCGTCGCCCTTGGAGCGAATCACCTCGGGTTTACTCAGACTGACGCCGGGAATGGCTTCCACCACGTCAAGATAGAAGCAACGGTCGGAGAACGGGTCGAAAACAAATTCCAACTTTTGGTCTTCATCCTCGATGAATTCCGAAAGCCGCGTTTGCGCCATGACGAAGATGTCTTCGTCGGAGTCTCCGGTGCCCATGTCTTCTCGGGTGATTTGTTCTCCCCTCTCCCACTCCTCGTCGCAGACATAGAACGAGGTCATTTGGTCGTCGGGATAGTTGCAGGACGAAAGGATAATGGCGTTGAGATCAAGGAAGGTGGCGTCGCTGTCAATCTTGACTTCGCGAACAAAACCATCCACTTCGTCAGAAATAAATTTTATTCTGAAAATCATAGGTTTCGGGTTGTGTGAAGTTTCTTATCTCGTGGGAATGATGCCTCGGGAAGAAGCGCTGACGAAGTCAAGCAAATATTGCACTTCGGGAAGGGCGGGCACGGTGGCTTTAATCTCTTCGATGCGCTCTTGGAGGAGTTTTCCGTTCTGATAGAGGATTCGATAGGCGTTGTGTATGGCTTCGACGACCTCGGGTTTGAAACCGCGGCGACGGAGTCCGATGTTGTTCAGTCCGCAGTAGGCAACGGGTTCGCGGGCAGCAATGCAGAAGGGCGGGATGTCCTGACTCGTGCGGGTTCCTCCGCCGACCATGACATAGCTTCCGACACGACAGAACTGATGAATCAAAACGTTGGCGCTGAGAATGGCAAAGTCGTCAATGACCACCTCGCCGGCAATTTTTGTGGAGTTGCCGATGATGCAGCCGTTCTTGACGACCACGTCGTGCGCCACGTGCATTCCCTCCATGAAAAGGTTGTGGGAGCCGACCACGGTCTTGCCTTTGGCGGCGGTGCCTCGGTTGATGGTGACGTTTTCTCGGATGGTGTTGTGGTCGCCGATTTCGGCAGTGGTTTCTTCTCCCTTGAACTTCAGGTCTTGCGGTATGGCACCGATGACTGCGCCCGGGAAAACGGTGTTGTGACTTCCCATGCGTGTGCCGGAAAGCAGAGTTACGCTGTTCATGAGCGTATTGTGGTCGCCAATTTCTACGTTTTTGTCGATGTAGCAGAAAGGACCGATTTCACATTCCGCGCCAATGACGGCTTCGGGATGAACAAAAGCTAAGGGACTAATCATGATGGTTTCTCACTTGTTTTTGACGATTTGAGCGGTAAAGTCACATTCCATGACGATGGTTTCGCCAACGAAGACGAAGCCGTGCATCGTGGAGATGCCGTGGCGGATGGGCGCCACGAGTTCGACGCGGAAAATCAGCGTGTCGCCGGGCACGACCTTCTGTCGGAACTTCACGTCGTTCAGACGGAGGAAATAGGTGCTCCACTTCTCGGGTTCCTCGACGGAGTTCAGGACGAGGAGACCGCCTGCCTGGGCTGCCGCTTCGACTTGCAAAACGCCGGGCATGACGGGTTCCTGCGGGAAGTGACCCTGAAAGAAGGATTCGTTGGAAGTGACGTTCTTGATGGCGACAATGTAGTTGGCTCCCATTTCGACGACCTTATCGACGAGTTGCATGGGATAGCGGTGCGGGAGCAACTCTCGGATGCGATTGACGTCCATGAGCGGCGCTTGGTTGGGGTCGTAGTTCGGCGCCTGAATCTCATGTTTGCGAATCTCGCGACGCATCTGCCGCGCGAATTTGTTGTTTATCGTGTGGCCGGGACGGGTGGCAATGATTCTACCCTTGATGGGGCGTCCGATGAGTGCCATGTCGCCGATGATGTCGAGGAGTTTGTGGCGAGCGGGTTCGTTCTGCCAGACGAGGGGACGCACATTGAGATAGCCGAGTTTTTTCGCGTCGCGGTGTTCGACGTTCAAATGGTCTGCGAGTTTGTCCAGGGCATCCTGCGAAATTTGCTTCTCATAGATGACGATGGCATTGTCCAAGTCGCCGCCTTTAATCAAGCCCGCCTTCAGCAGCGGCTCGATTTCGCGCACGAAGACAAAGGTGCGAGCCGACGCAATTTCGGTCGGGAAGTTTTCCATGTTGTCGAGCGTTGCGAACTGGCTGTTGATGAACTGCGAGTCAAACGAAATCATCGCCGTGATGGAGAACTGGTCGTCGGGAAGGATGATGATGGAGGAACCGGTTTCCTCGTCGCGGAACTCAATCTTCTTCTTGATGACATAGAAGTCCTTGGGCGCGTTCTGCACAACCGTTCCGACGCGCTTGATGTTTTCAACATACTGAATGGAGCTTCCATCGAGAATGGGGAACTCCGGTCCGTTGACCTGAATCAAGCAGTTGTCGATGCCAAGGGCGTAGAGCGCCGCCATGGCATGCTCGATCGTGCTGCAGCGTGCTTCGCCTTTTGCAACGACTGTGCCGCGGGAGGTATCGACAACGTTCTCCGCGATTGCCTCAATGACGGGTTCGCCGGGCAGGTCAATACGTTGGATTTTGTAGCCGTGATTTTCGGGGGCAGGATTGAAAGTGACGGTCAGACTGAGTCCGGTGTGGAGTCCTTTTCCGTAGAGGGAAAAACTTCCTGCCAAGGTTTGCTGTTTGAACATATCTTCTTTTGCTGTGCGTTCCTTCCGCGCCAAGAGGGCGGGTCGGAAATGCTTTTGGGTTTCTCTTTCTTGGCTTGCGCCTATATTATTATATGTGTCGGCGAACCGAGCGTTTACGTACACCTATATTAT
>JBJEAG010000139.1:11173-12594 GCA_051868855.1 Alloprevotella sp.
CGCCTATATTATTATATGTGTCGGCGAACCGAGCGTTTACGTACACCTATATTATTATATGTGTCGGCGCTCGCAAAACATTCCGCGACGGGAGGTTCGGTTCAGCCCTTCTTCAGTTCCTCGAGCTCCTTCTTCAGGCGGTTCAGTTCGGAATAGATTTCCGGAAGTTTCTTGAAGATGACGCTGGAGCGCATGAAGTTCTTGGCGTCGATGGCGGGAGAGCCTTGAATCGTGACGTTACCCTTGGGAATGCTGCCCGCGATGCCGGCTTGTGCGCCGCAGAGCACTTTGTCGCCGATTTCGGAGTGACCCACAATGCCGACCTGTCCGCCGAACATGCACCACTGCCCTATCTTTGCGGAACCTGCCACGCCGACCTGTGCCGACATGACGGTGTGCGAGCCGATGTCGCAGTTATGCGCGATTTGCACGAGGTTATCCAGTTTCACGCCGCGGCGCACGAAAGTCGAACCCATCGTTGAACGATCCACGCAGGAGTTTGCGCCGATTTCCACATCGTCCTCCACGCAAACATTTCCGATTTGAGGAATCTTCTCATATCCCTCCGCTGCGGGCGCAAAACCGAAACCGTCGGAACCAATGACGCAACCGGAGTGAAGAATGACGCGATTGCCGACCGTGCAGTCATGATAGACCGACACGTTGGGATAGAAAACGCAATCCTCGCCGACACGCGCGTTCTCTTCAACGACAACGCCGGCATAGAGCTGACTTCCCTTGCCCACACTGGCACCTTCGCCGACATAGACGTTTGGACCGAGATACACATCCTCCCCGATGGTGGCACTTTCTGCCACAACGGCGGTGGGATGTATTCCCTTGCGTTTCGCGATGGTTGATTGATAGAGCGTCAGCAGCTTAGCGATGGCTTCGTAGGCGTTGGGCACGCGAATCAGCGTCGGGCTGACGGGGCGCTCCGGCTTGAAATTGTTGTTCACGAGCACGATGCTGGAGCGCGTCTCGTAGAGGTAGTGAGCATACTTTTCGTTGGCGAGAAACGAGATAGCGCCTTCGATTCCTTCTTCAATCTTTGCAAAGGTCTGAACGGAGGCATTCTCGTTTCCTTCCACGGTTCCGCCGAGATAGGCGGCTATTTGTTTTGCACTAAATTCCATGAAATTATTAAAAATTTATTGGTAAAGATAGCGCAAGGCGAGTGCAAAAGTTCAAACTTGCCTGATTCTTTTGCCGAGCCGCCGCCTATCTTCGTTAAGTTTATGCAGCAAATATCGTAAAAATAATTGAAACGCGCCCAAACTGCCTATTATTTTCCTACAGAAAGCCGTCAGAAAGCAGAAAAAGTGAGGATGTGTCGCATTTTGCGGCGGAGGAACGGAGGGGATGGGAAGGTGATGATTGCGGGAGGGGCGCGATTCATCGCGTCCGCCCTGCACGTGGCT
>JBJEAG010000140.1:0-2755 GCA_051868855.1 Alloprevotella sp.
AACCTTCCCCGACTACAACCCCTACACCATCCGCCGATGCCGAGACTGCGACATCCCCAAAACAAACTTCAGCCGCAACACAACAACCCCCGACAACCAAGTCTGCGAAGCCTGTCAGACCGTAACAAAATATTCAAAAGCAGATGCAAAGCAAACAAGAGAAAATGCGAAACATTTGCAAGGCACTACAATCTCCAACCCGAAATTCCCATACCAGATTTCCATTACAAGAAATACCATTAAAGAATGGACTAATCAGCCTTTCAAGTATTTCCGGGACAAAAATATCATGCTACTGAATATAGGTGAGGTTATGGCTAATGCAACGTATTTAGGCGTATCAGAGAACCATAAAGGAGTTGAAAGAGTTGTTCAGTCACATATTTTCAAGACAACTGTACGTGACATAAAAGCCTATATAATTGTCAGAGAATACGATTGGGGAGATTTCGTGCTGCACAGCATTTCCGATGCGCAGGACTTTATTAAATACGTAAAAAAGAAATAGCGAAAGAAGCAACACTTCCGAGGATGCAACCCGGCGCTGAACTCCTAACGCTATTTCTTGCCGCAAAAGTACACACAAAACAACAACCACCAAACAAAACCAAGAAAAAAACAAGAAAACGGAACAAAAAAGAATCAGACCACCACAAAACAACACAGCGGGACAAACAAAAAAAGAATCAGACAACCACAAAACAGCGGAACAAACAAAAACAGAAGAGTTCAGACACAAAAAAAGAGGGGAAAGAAAACCCCTCAAAACCATCCCCGTCGTTTTGCAAAACCATCCCCGTCGTTTTCAAAAACCCATCCCCATCGTTTTGCGGATTATAAATCTTCAATTTCTCTAAATTCAATGGCAACCCCTTTGACAGCCGTTTGACTGCCAATAACCGAAGAAGGAAGCGGCAGGAAAGCGAGAGGAGACAGCAGGAAAGGGGCGGCGGCGGGAAGTGCGATTAGGTTTGCACATATTTCCGCGATTTATGCAAATATGCAGGAGAAAAGAAAGTTTATTCAAGTTTTTTTGGAACATTGTGCAGAATCACGTAGTTTTGCTGACGAAAAGTAATTGCGAGGCGGTGCGTCGTGAGTATGGAACCCTGACACACCTCCTTTTCTTTTTCTGCGAAATCGCACAAATCCGTGATCGCACGGGAATGTCTTTTCTTTTTCTGTGAAATCGCACAAATCCGTGAACGCACGGGAGAGCCCTTTCTTTTTGTCAATCTATTCATTTAAACCATAAAAACGAAACACATGAACGCTCAGAAAGTACTGGACGAAATCAAACGCCGTTTCCCCAACGAGCCGGAGTATCATCAGGCTGTGGAGGAGGTTCTTGGAACCATCGAAGAAGAGTATAACAAACACCCCGAGTTCGAGAAGGCGAAACTCATCGAACGCCTCTGCATTCCCGACCGCATCTATCAGTTCCGCGTGAACTGGGTGGACGACAAAGGCGAAGTGCAAACCAACATGGGCTATCGCGTGCAACACAACAACTGCATCGGTCCCTACAAGGGCGGCATCCGTTTCCACAACTCCGTGAACCTCAGCATTCTGAAGTTCCTTGCTTTCGAGCAGACATTCAAGAACTCCCTCACCACGCTGCCGATGGGCGGCGGCAAAGGCGGTAGCGACTTCTCGCCGCGCGGCAAGAGCAACGCCGAGGTGATGCGCTTCTGCCAGGCTTTCATGCTCGAACTGAGCCGCCACATCGGTCCCGACACCGACGTTCCCGCCGGCGACATCGGCGTGGGCGGTCGCGAAGTGGGTTTCATGTTCGGAATGTACAAGAAACTGACGCATGAGTTCACCGGCACGTTCACCGGAAAGGGACGTGAGTTCGGCGGCTCGCTCATCCGCCCGGAAGCCACCGGCTACGGCAACGTCTATTTCTTGATGGAAATGCTGAAGACTCGCGGGGAAGACTTGAAGGGAAAAAGCGTGCTGATTTCCGGAAGCGGAAACGTGGCGCAATACACAGCCGAGAAGGTGCTGCAACTCGGCGGCAAGGTGCTCACGATGAGTGACTCCGACGGCTACATCTACGACCCCGACGGCATTGACCGCGAGAAGCTCGACTACATCATGGAGTTGAAGAACCTCTACCGCGGCCGCATCCGTGAGTATGCCGAACAGTATGGTTGCAAATACGTTCCCGGCGCGAAGCCCTGGTTTGAGAAAGCAGACATCGCCCTGCCCTCCGCCACGCAGAACGAAATCAACGAGGAAGCCGCCAAGGCACTCGTGGCAAACGGCGTGATTGCCGTCAGCGAAGGCGCCAACATGCCCTCCACTCCGGGCGCCATCCGCGTGTTCCAGGAAGCCAAGATTCTCTATGCGCCGGGCAAGGCAGCCAACGCCGGCGGCGTGTCGGTTTCCGGTTTGGAAATGAGCCAGAACTCCGAGCGTCTCTCTTGGACCGCAGAGGAGGTGGACCACCGCCTGCACCTTATCATGGAGGACATCCACCGCAACTGTCTGAAGTATGGCACCGAGCCCGACGGCTACGTGAACTACGTGAAAGGCGCCAACGTTGCCGGTTTCATGAAAGTTGCCAAAGCCATGATGGCGCAAGGCATCCTTTGACGCATTGCACATATAATTATAAAGGAGGTAAACGCTGACGATTGGCGTTTACCTCCTTTATTTTATGGAATGTTACTCTATGAAACGGTCGAATGTTTGTCCTTTCCCCTTTGACTAAAGCATCCTTTCGCCAACCATTTGCCAACCATTTTGC
>JBJEAG010000141.1:0-2750 GCA_051868855.1 Alloprevotella sp.
ACCAAGCCCGAATCCGATAGCAACGCAGCAGATTGGCTATTATGACACACCGCCATTTCATAGAATATAGAACACCCCGATAAAATTATCTCTCTTCCCGATGATTCTCACCACATTGGCTCACGCTTCACAACTCGAAGCGCTCCATCCGCTTTTCTCACAGTTGTTTGACTATCTCCGCCACCACGACCTCCGCGACGCCGACGCAGGACGCATCGTTTTGGACGGCGACAAACTGTTCATCAACATCGACGAACCGCAACTCCGAAGCCGCGAGGAGCAGAAGTTGGAGGTGCACCGCCGCTACATCGACGTGCACATTCCCCTCAGCGCACCGGAAATCGTGGGCTGGACTCCGCTTGAGGAACTCAAAACGGAAAGCGAGCACCCCTTCGACGAGGAACACGACTTCGCACTCTATGCGGAGCCGGCAAAAACCTACTTCACCGCACAGCCCGGTGACATCTACCTCATGTTCCCGGAAGATGCCCACGCTCCCATCATCGGCAACGGAACAATGAAGAAAGCCATCAGCAAGGTGAGAATTGATTGACAGCATTCTCTCACGCAGAATCCGCAGAATAAAACGAGAATATTTTATAGAATGGAATTAAAGGCTCTGATAGCAGAATGTACCGCATACGATTTCAAGGTGATGCTTGAAGAAAAGAAGCCTAAGAGTTGGCTGAAAAGCGTAAGTGCTTTTGCCAACGGCTTGGGCGGTTCTCTTTTCTTTGGTATAGATAATGATGGCATTGTCAAAGGCCTCAATGATGTGCAGCATGTATGTGAAGTTATCAGTAGCAAGATACGTGATTACATGGATCCATTACCTGAGGTGGAAGTGATTCCTCATGATATGGATGGTTCGCATATATTACAACTCAAAGTCATTGCAGGGCATTATACTCCATATTACTACGTCGGTGATGGTCAGCGAATAGCATTTGTTCGTGTGGGTGATGAGAGTTTTCCTGCCACGGCAGAGCAAATGGTACGTTTGGTTTTGAAAGGTTCTAACAAAACCTACGATTCCCTTCAAACAGATTATAAAGTAGAAGACTATGCTTTCACGATATTAGCTAATACTTTCAGAGACCGCACCAAACAAGAATGGGACAAAAAGTATCTATTATCGTTTGGGCTGGTAACAGCTATAGGAAACCTTACGAATGCCGGTGCTCTCTTTGCCGATGACTGTCCATTGTGGCAATCTCGTTTATACTGCACACGATGGGATGGAAAGGAAAAGGGCGATGCCATCAATGATGCAGAATTTACGGGCAATGTTCTCATGTTGCTCCGTGAGGCAATGGCTTTCGTAAAGGCTAACACGCGTAAAGGTTGGGAGAAACTACCTGATGGTAGAAAGAACAAACCTGAATACGCGGAACGAGCAGTACTTGAGGCGTTAGTGAATCACTTCATTCATCGTGACTATACGGTGATGGGTAGTGAGGTACATTTGGATATTTATGATGACAGACTGGCGATAACATCTCCTGGTGGTATGTATAGTGGGCAGATAGTGCAAGATTTACCCCTTGAGGAAATATCATCGGATAGAAGAAATCCCATCTTGGCGGACGTAATGGCTCAGTTAGATTATATGGAAAAGCGAGGAAGCGGATTAAAACGTATTTGCAACGAGACCAAAGGCTTAGATGGCTATAAAGAAGAACTGAAGCCTGTGTTCAAATCAACAACAAGCCAGTTTGTGACCACCATCTACTCAATGGAATATGAACCAAAGGCTCAACAGAACGGACACAATCAAGTAGAGATTAAGAAGGGCTTAAGTTGGGAGCAAGTTGGGACTAAGACCGGACTAAGCTGGGATGAAGTTGAGAAATTGTTCATAGCTCTTCAAAAGCCAAAATCCATGGCAGAACTCAAGAACTTGTATCAGTGGTCTAATACAACGAAGTTCAAAGCCAAATATGTTAATCCTCTAATAGAAGCACAATTTGTTGGTATGACATTGCCGAATAAACCAACAAGTCCCAATCAAAGATATCTTCTCTCAGACGTTGGTAGGGCACTGCTCGCTAATATGACTTGTGATTCCAATTCAGGTGTCTTGGCAGAAAAGGTTAATCACTTGATTGAAAAACTAAGCGAGGAAGAGAAGCGTATAGCGTTTGACTTGCTAAACAAAGAATGATATAGGGACAATCATATTTTCCAATGGGGATTTTCTGAATCAATTTGTGGACATTCATGAACATTCGTGTTCAAGTGAAGTCAAAAGAGTCTAAAAGGTCAAAGAGGTCAAAAGGGTCGGCGCGGGCTCTGATTCCCTCCATTAATGCTCATGAATTGTCTCATTAATTCATGAAATAATTCGTGAACAATTCATGTGTAATTCGTATTTCCAAAAAAGTCCTTCAAATTCTACGGATTCTGCGTGAGACCGTCCCTTTCATTCTGCGAATTCTGCGTGAGAACAATTTCTGAATCAATTCGTGGATATTCATGCACATTCGTGTTCACAAAATCCTTGTATTCAATTAATTCCTTCTCATTCTGCGGATTCTGCGTGAGACCTTCCTTCACTTTCTGCGGATTCTGCGTGAGACTCTCTTTACTTTCTATACTCTCTCTACTCTCTTTACTTTCTATACTCTCTTTACTTTCTATACTCTCTTTACTTTCTATACTCTCTTTACTTTCTATACCTTTCTCTACCCTCTTTACGCAGTAAAACACGCCTCTTGCCGTGCGCTTCTTCAGCACACCCAACCGGCGGA
>JBJEAG010000142.1:0-249 GCA_051868855.1 Alloprevotella sp.
GCAGAATCCGCCGATTTTTCTTTTATTTTTCCTCACGCAGAATGGGACGGAATGAAAGGAATTTTTTCCTCACGCAGAATGGGACGGAATGAGAAGGAATTATTTAGAGATTCTTCGAACACAGATTACACAGATTACACGAATTGAGCGGATATTTCCTCACGCAGAATGGGACGGAATGAGAAGGAATAAGAAAAGAAGGTATAGAAGAGCAGAAGTCTTCTATACCTTTCGATGCTTTGTGCGGTG
>JBJEAG010000142.1:349-2747 GCA_051868855.1 Alloprevotella sp.
AGACACCGCACCTCCTAACTTGCTATGTGCGGTGAGACACCGCACCTCCTAACTTGCTATGTGCGGTGAGACACCGCACCTCCTAACTTTCTATACCCTTCTATACTTTCTATACCCTTCTATACCCTTCTTTACTTTCTATACCCTTCTTTACCCTTCTTTACTTTCTTTACCCTTCTTTACCCTTCTTTACTTTCTTTACTTCTCCCTTCTTCACCACACGTCCACGCGTTCTTTTTGGGGAACGAAGAGGGGACTCTTTTTGGTGATGTGGAAGGCTTCGTACCACGCGTTGATGTGGGGGAGAGCACCGTTCACGCGGAGTTTGCCGGGAGAGTGGGGGTCGGTCATGACGCGCTGGCGGAGGGCTTCCTCGCGGATGTTGTTACCCCAGATGAGACCGTAGCTGAGGAAGAAACGCTGCTCGGGCGTGAAACCGTCGCGGGTGGTGAGGGGGCGTTCCTTCATGGCGTTCTGGAGTGCGGTGAAGGCAATCTGGAGACCGCCGTGGTCCGCTATGTTCTCGCCCAGTGTCAGTTTGCCGTTGCAGGTCAGTCCCGGGAGGGCTTCCAGTTTGTCGAAGAAACGTTCCATGACTGCCGTTCTCTCCTTGAAACTCTTGGCGTCGGCTTCGGTCCACCAGTTGCTCAGATTACCGTCCTTGTCGAACTGCGAACCTTGGTCGTCAAAGCCGTGGGTCATTTCGTGACCAATGACGACACCAATGGCGCCATAGTTGCAAGCGTCGTCGGCATCAGCCTGGAAGAAAGGAGGTTGGAGAATGCCGGCGGGGAAACAAATCTCGTTGGTCGTGGGATTGTAGTAGGCATTGACGGTCTGCGGCGTCATCAGCCATTCGTCGCGATCTACACGTTTGTTCACTCGTTTCTCCACATAGTAGTCGCTCATGAAGCGGCGGGCGCGGAGGAGGTTCTCGTAGTAGCTGAGGCTGTCGTCGATGTCGAGTTTGGAATAGTCCATCCAAGTGTCGGGATAGCCAATCTTGACGCGGAAGGCGTTGAGTTTTTCGTGGGCTTTCTGTTTGGTTTCAGCGCCCATCCACTTCTGTGCGTCGATTCTTTCGCCCAAGGCGCGTTGGAGGTTGCGGACGAGTTCCGTCATGCGCTGTTTGGAGGATTCGGGGAAGTATTTTTCCACATAGACCTTCCCAATCGCCATGCCGAGGGTGCGGTTGACAATGTCGATGCCGCGTTTCCAGCGCGGTTTGTCCTGTTCGGCGCCGCTCATGGCGTGCTGATAGAACGCGAAGGAGGCTTCGCGGAAACGGTCGCTGAGGGAAGAGGCTGCGTTGTCGAGTACCTTATATTTCAAATATACCTTCAAATCATCGAGTGTTTCTTCTGCCAGAAGCTTCTCGGCTTTGCGGATGGCTTCGGGCTGTCCGACGCAGATGTCTTCAAAGGAGGGGACGCCGTTGAGCAGCATGACGGTGCTCCAGTCGATTCCGGAAAAGTCCTCGAGCAGAGCGCGATAGGTCATCTTGTGGTAGTTGCCTTCCACGTCGCGGAGTTTGACGGCGTCATAGAAGTCCTCGGCGAGTTTCGTTTCGAGCGCCATCACGGTTTGTGCGTTGCGGGCAGCCTCGTTTTCGTCGGCTCCGATGAGGGAGAAGAGTTGGGCGACGTAGGTTTTGAAGGCTTCGCGCACCTTGCGGGTGGCTTCGTCGTCTTTGAAATAGTAGTCACGCTCGCCCATGGAGAGTCCGTCCTGATAGACCTGCATGAGGTTCCACTCGGAGTTCTTCAGGTCAGCTTCGCAGCCGAGGGAGAAGAAGGTGCCGATGCCCATGGTGAGGAGTTTGCCGACTTCAAACTGAACGCCTTTGCGGCTGCTGATGGCGTTGATTTCGGCGAGGATGGGCTTGATGGGGGCGTAGTCTTCCAGGTTGCGTCGCACGCTGTCGGTGGCGAGGCGATAGAGCGACCCGATTTTCTGTTCGATGGTGCCTTTGGGGGCGGGGTTGTTGGCGAGTTGCTCAATCATGCCTCGCAGGTTGTGCTGAGTCTGTTCGGCGAGGAGGTCGAACTGGGCGTAGCGGGGATATTCGGGCGTCAGCGGGTGTGCTGCGTTCCATCCTCCGGCGGCGTAGTCGAAGAAGTCTGTGCCGGGATTGGCGTTGAGGTTCATGTTGGTTCGGTCGATGCCTGTGCCGAGCGTGGTTTGTGCGCCGGCGGTGGTGGCGCAGAAAGCCATGACTGAAAACATTTGGAGAAGTTTCATTGTTGATTATTTTTTTGAACACGAATTAGACGGATTGGGTAGATATTGTTTCACGCAGAATGGGACGGATTTTGAAGGAATTTTAGGGGAACATTAATGCTCATTAATTGATTCATGAAAGAGCCATTAATATTATTTTTTAATGAGACATTAATGA
>JBJEAG010000143.1:0-12471 GCA_051868855.1 Alloprevotella sp.
CTCCTCCCGTTGCAACTGTGCCACCCGAAGTTCCTTCTTCAGTTCGCCGCGGCGAAAGAGGGGCTGAACCACGCCGGCTGCCGCGCTGAGCAAAATCGCTCCCGGATTGCTCACGCCTGCACCGCCGTTGTTTGTCCAGCCCACAGTGCCGCTCAAAGTCAGAGAAGGATAGAAGTTAGCCCTCGCAATCTGCTCGCCGTGGAAGGCTTGTTTCAGACGCGCCTCCGCTTCTCGAACATCTGGGCGCGCGGCGAGCAAATCCACCCGCACGCCTTTCTCCCAAAAAGTCGGGATGCAGAGGTCGGAAAGCGCGCTGCGCCGAATGCTGCCCCCTTGTCTGCCGAGGAGGGTGAGCAGACTGTTCTCCGTTTCCGTCAGTTGTAGTTTTTGTTTCGCCAACTGTGCCCGTGCTGACAACAATGCAGCCTCCGCTTGGCGAATGGTGGGACGGTCGCTTTGTCCCGCGGAAAGAAGCGCTTCGAGTGTGCGGACATATTCCTCCTGACTGCCGATGTGTTCCTCCGAGATTTCCACTTTTCGGTCCAGGGCGGCGAGCGAGAAATAGTGGCAGGCAATGGTCGCAATCAGTTGGGAACGTACCGCCTGCTCATAGCACATCTTCTCCTCCACGGCAGCGGCTTCGCGACGCTTTGCTGCCGTCAGACGTCTGAAGATGTCGGCTTCCCAAGAGATTTCCGCGCCGATGGAATAGGTTTTCGTTGCCTTCCCGCCGTCGAAACTGCTGACCGCGCCGTTCGCCACGAAGTCCGCCGAAGGCAGAAGTGCTTTCTTTGCCGCCGAGAGCGACGCCATTGCCTCCTCGGTCCTCAACTGTGCCGTGCGGAGGTCTGAATTGTGGGCAAGACCTTCGCGAATGAGGAGACGGAGACAGGAGTCCGCATAGAAACGCTCCCAACAAACGACGGAAGAACGAACGATTGTGTCTGCCATGGTAGAGTCGCCGAGCACCGCGGTGGAGGAGAGGCGCAGCGAATCCAAACTCAGGAGCGACGGGTCTCGCTCATAGTCCTTGTGGAGATGACACCCCGTCAGCCCGCAGGCAGTCGAGAGAGTGATGGCGAAAAGAGAAAAAAGATGTTTCATGAGAGACGAAGAATTTGTGCGGCGAGCATTCATAAAAAATTTATATGAAAGAATCCTTTCATTGTTCATTCCCGAATTTTGCGGGGCGAGAATCTTTCCTGCATCGCCTCGAAAGCAATGAAGAAGACGGGCAACACGAAAAGCATCGCCACGATGCCCACCGTCATGCCGCCGATGACGCCCATCGAAAGAGAGATGTTTCCGTTGGCTCCCGCGCCGCTCGAAAATGCCAGAGGAAGCATGCCCACCACCATGGTTAGCGCGGTCATCAGAATGGGACGCAGACGAGCGCCTGCGGCACTCATGGCAGCCTGAGAAATCGTCATGCCTTCGCGACGGCGGGCAGAGGCATACTCCGTCAGAAGAATTGCCGTCTTTGCCAGCAAACCGATGAGCATGATGAGACCCACCTGCATGTAAACGTTATTCTCCAATCCCGCCATCTTGGCAAAGAGAAAAGAACCCAGCAGACCGAAAGGCACACTCAGCATCACCGCCAGCGGAATGAGCAGACTCTCGTAGAGCGCGCAAAGAATGAGATAGACAAAGAGAATGCAGATGACAAAGATGACAAGCGTGTTGGACGTGGCGCCCGACTCCTCGCGCGTCATGCCGGCATACTCAAAACCGTAGCCCGTCGGGAGTGTCTCCTTCGCCACTTCCTCGATGGCACGAATTGCATCGCCCGAAGAATATCCCTCGGCGGGCTGACCATTCACTGAGATGGAAGTGTAGAGGTTGAAACGCGTGAGCGATTCCGGACCATAGACCCTCTTCAAGGAGACAAACTGCTCCACCGGCGCCATCTCGCCCGAAGCAGTTCGGACAAACATGTTGCGGAGTGACTCGCGGTTCAGACGAAGGGCAGCCGGCGCCTGCACCATCACACGATAGAGCTTCGAGAAAGCATTGAAGTTGCTCGCATAGTTCCCGCCGATGTAGGCATTCAAAACGTTGAGCACCTCGGTCGGAGTGACGCCGGCACGTTCGCACTTGGCGGCATCGACATCAAGAGAGAACTGCGGATATTTCGCACTGAAGGCAGTGTAAGCTTGCGAAACCTCGGGACGTTTGTTCAGTTCCGCAATGAAATTCTCGGTCACGCTCATCAGGTCACTGACGCTGCCGCCCTTGCGGTCTTGCACATAAACCTCAAATCCGTTGCTCATGCTGTAGCCCATGATGGTCGGTTGCGCGAAAGCAAAGATGGAGGCGGAGTGAATGTCGGAAGTTTTCGCCAGAATGCGCCCGATGACGGCGTTGATTTCCTGCCCCTTCTCCGTTCGTTCGTCCCAGTTCCGCAGTTTGGTGATAATCATGCCGCCGGCGGCAGACTGTCCGCCGAGAGAACTGTAGCCCGCGACGTTGGAGAAACTTTCCACCTCGGGAATCGTTTTCAGCGAATCCTCCACGGCTTTCATCGCCTTCTCCGTCTGGCGAAGCGTGCTTCCGGCAGGCGTGGAGACATTGACGAAAAGAGTTCCCATGTCCTCGTCCGGAATGAGCGACGTCTTTGTCGTGGACATCAAGAATCCGAGTAAAGCCACGCAGACGGCAAGCAGCGACCAAGTGAGCCATTTGTGACGGAAAAGATGTTTCAGTCCGTTCTTGTAGCGCAAAATCAGAGCGCGAAACGCCGCGTCAAAAGCCAGGTGGAAACGAGTCTGAAAGTCGAGACGGCGGCGCGGGGCAGTGTTGCCGTCTTCCGAAACGACGCGCCAGGGTTTCATGATGAGCGAACAAAGCGCAGGGCAGAGCGTCAGCGCGTTCACGGCAGAAATGCCCACTGCCACAGCCATCGTCAAACCGAACTCTTCGTAGTAGGTGCCGCTCGTGCCGCCCATGAACGACGTCGGAATGAAAACCGCCATGAAAACCAACGACGTGGTGACGATGGCAGCGGTGATGCCGTCCATCGCTTGCTCCGTGGCGCGGTGCGGCGAGGTCTCGCCTTCGTCAAAGCGACTCTGAACCGCTTCGACCACGACAATCGCATCGTCCACCACCGTGCCGATGACCAACACGAGCGCAAAGAGCGTCAGAAGGTTCAACGAGAAGCCATAGACATACATAAAGGCAAACGTGCCTATCAGAGAAACGAGAATCGACAAAGTCGGGATGAGCGTTGAGCGAAGACGCTGAAGAAAGAGGAAAACCACGAGCACCACAAGGCAAATCGTCTCCAGCAAAGTCTGAATCACCTCGCCCATGGCAGCATTGAGAAAGTCGTTGGTGTCCATCAGACTCTCAATCTTCAAACCTTTCGGCAGTTCTTTTTCAACATCCTCCAGCAGCGCGTCAATCTTTTGGTTGATTTCGTGGGCGTTCGATCCGGCGGTCTGCGACACCATTGCCGTGGTGCCGGGATGAGAGTTCACGCGGTTGCTGTAGGCATAGTTCTCTATTCCGAGTTCCACTTTCGCCACGTCCTTCAGTCGCAACACCTCGCCGTTCTCCAAGGATTTGATGACAATCTCGCCAAACTCCGAGGCTTTCTCGAAGCGTCCGCGATACTTCAGCGTGTATTGAAACGTGTGATCAGAATTGTCGCCAAGCGTTCCCGTGGCGGCTTCGACATTCTGGGCGTCGAGTTTGGAAATGACGTCCGACGGGTTCAAACGGTGTTGCGCCATCTTTTGCGGGTCGAGCCAAATTCTCATGGCATAGTCGCATCCCATCGTGTTCACGCTGCCGACACCCTTGATGCGCAGAATCTTGGGCTCGACGTGAATCTTGAAATAGTTCGTGATGAAATCGTTGTCAAAGGAATCGTCGGGACTGAAGAGCGAGACAATCTTGAGCATCGAGTTCTGGCGCTTCTCAACCGTGACGCCAACCTTGGTGACCTCGGCGGGAAGTTTTCCTTCCGCCTGACTGACGCGGTTCTTGACATTGATGGCAGCCATGTCGGGGTCAGTGCCTTGCTCAAAAGTGACGGTGATGGTGGCGGAGCCGGTGTTGGTGGAGGTGGAAGTCATGTATGCCATGTTCTCCACGCCGTTGATGGATTCTTCGAGCGGGACGACAATGCTTTTCAGCACGGTCTCCGCGTTCGCACCGGAGTAGGAGGCGCTGACAGAGATGGTGGGCGGCGCAATGTCGGGATATTGCTCCATGGGAAGATTGACCAGACCAATGATGCCGGTCATGACGATGAGCACGGAGATGACTCCGGCAAGAATCGGACGATTGAGAAAAACTTTGAGATTCATGGAGAGAAGCGGCAGTGCCGCGTGTCTTGTTGGTGGGGAATACTATACAATACTTATTTTCCTACTTCCATGCCGTCGTGGAGCAAACCCGCGCCTTCGGCAATGATGCGGTCGCCTTCTTTCAGACCGGAGGTGACGACAAACTGTTTGCCGTTGTCGTAGTCGCTCACTTGAATCGGCGTGGCTTTCGTTTTCCCGTTCACCACGGCATAGACGAAGTGCTTGTCCTGAAGTTCGTAGGTCGCTTCTTGCGGGATGACAATGACGTCGGTCAGTTTGCGCGGCACGATGATGGTGCCCGTGCCGCCGTGGCGAAGTTTTTGTTGAGGATTCGGGAAGGAGGCACGCAAAGTCACGGCGCCGGTGCCGGCGTCGATGTTTCCGCTGATGGCGTCAATGCAACCTTCGCTGACATATTCGCTGCCGTCAGCCAGCCGCAGCCGAACGGCAGGCATCGCCTTCACTGCCTCGGCGAGAGAACCGTGGTTCGAAAGCAGTCGCTGCATTTCTGCCTCGCTGATGGAGAAGTAGGCATAGACGCTCGCCGGGTCAGAAACGGTGGCAAGCGGTTCTGAGATGGAGGCATCGACCAAAGCCCCCACGCGATAGGGAATCATGCCGATGCAACCGTTGGCAGGACTCTTGATGACGGTATAGGACAGATTGTTCCGGGCAGCCGTCAGCGACGCTTCCGCATTTCGGAGCGACGCGCGGAGTTGATTCACGTTGTGTTGCGCCTGTTCAACCTCAAAATCTCCCACCACCTGCTGTTGATGAAGCGATTGCTTGCTGCGGAGCGTGAGCAAGGCGTTGTCCAGTTGCGCCCGGGCGGAAGCAACTTGCGCTTCGGCGTTCTCCAGCGCGGCTTGATAGGGAACTTGGTCAATGACAAACAGCACTTGTCCTTTCTTGACGTCGGCTCCCTCGCTGACGCAGATTTGTGTGATGGTTCCGCTGACTTGCGGACGCACTTCGACGCTTTGCACGCCTTTGAGCGTGGCAGCATATTCACTGTTCATCGTGAAGTCAGAACGGGTGACGGTGAGGGTCTTGTGGGAAGAAGCGGGCATCTTCATTTCTTTCTTTGCACACGAGTAAGTCAAAGAAAGAAGAACGGCTAAAGAAAGCAACCGCGCGAGAGGGCTCTTTTTCATGAGTAATTTGGTTTATTATTTTCGGTGCAAAAGTACGCGCCTCTCACGCTTCTCCCGTTGTCTGCATCGCACCGCGTTTTGTCAATTCCGAAACCTTCTCATGAAGTCCATGGCGAAAGGCAGGTGAAAAACGTTTGTCAGTGTCTCTGCGTTAGGCAGGAAACAATAATAAATACTATACAAACAAAAAAGATTTGCTGCGAAACCGTCGGACACCATAACTTTAGCGCCATGAAAATCAAGGAACTTGCCGCCCGCTGCGAGGGAATGGCGTTTTTGGACGAACTGATGGGACTGTGGCGAGTCGTGCCGCAGGACGTGAACAACGTTAAGGTGCCTGTCATCAGAGCGGGTGCCATGCTGATGGTGGAAACGGGAAGTCTGACCTACAAGGTCGGGACGCAGACGGGAGTCATCGCTGCCAACGACTTTGCGGATTTCTCTGTCTGCAAAACTCCGGTTCACCTTGTGGAAGCCTCTCCCGACCTCAAGGGACTTCTCTTTTGCTTCACTCAGAAATATGTGATGTCCGTTTTTGGGAATCATCCGCCTTTCAGTTCGAGCTACGTGAATTATGTCTGCCGCAATCCCGTCTGTCGGCTTCCGCAAGAGACGGCAGAGGTGGTGACGAAAGCATTGCAGAGCATTTTGTCTTCGTTGCGTGACGGCGACAACATCCACCAAAGAAAGATTTTGGAGGCGAAAACGCGCATTCTCTACATGGAGATTGCGAACATTTTTGAAGGGAAGGGACTCATTCCGGAAACTGCGATGCTTTTCTCCGACCGAAGCATGGCGCTCTTCTCTCAGTTGGTGGAGGCGTTGCGGGAACACGCCATGCGGGAACACGGTGTGGAGTTCTACGCCGAAAAGGTGCACGTCTCTCCGCAATATCTGAACCGAGTCGTGCGCTCCATCGCCAACAGAACCGCCTCGGCTGTGGTGACCGAGGCGGTTCTGGGAGAGGCGAAGCGTATGTTGGAAAACACGGAACTGCCGCTGGGACAGATTGCCGAGGCGATGAATTTCTCGGACTATGCCGCTTTCTCGAAATTCTTCAAACGACTGACGGGTCTCACGCCGAACCAATATCGCAACTTGCCGTGACGCGGCTCTCGCCCTCGTCGCGGCGGAGGGCTCGGCGGAAATGGAGGAAGAACAAGATGCCGGCGGTGAAAAGCCCGGCGGAGAAAGCGTAGAAGAGTCCGGCAGAACGCATGCCGCAGGGGAAGGCGAGGAAATAGCCGACGGGAATGTTCACGACGACATAACTGACAAAGGCAATCCACATCACCGACTGCACGTGGCGGGTGGCGCGCAGGGCGTTGGAAAAGCAGACCTGCATTGCGTCGCCTAATTGGTAGAGCATCAGCGGGGGGATGAGGCTGACGGCAAGGCTGAGCACGGCGGCGTCAGTGGTGAAAAGTGAAGCGAGCGTCTTGCCTAAGAAAAGGAAGGTCAGGGAGGAGATGACCGCCATGGCGAGCAAAATGCGGGTGCCGGCGCGGGCGGCGGAGCGGACGCGCTGCCAGTCGCGAAGACCGTAGGCGGCAGCGAGGCGGATGCTCAGTCCCGCGCCGAAACTGTAGTAGAGCAGGAAGCCGAGCGTGCCGATGGTGACCATGACCTGGAAAGTGGCGAGGTCGATGGCGCCGAGCCAGCCCGCCATGATTCCGCTCACCGTGAACGAACCGCTCTCCATGCCCATCTGAAGTCCGATGGGGAGGGACTGGAGGTGAACATATTTCACTCCGCCCTTCCTGCGGCGGGCGAAGAAGCCGAGGCGATAGACACGATAGTTCCCACGGCGCAGAATGACGACAATCAGAATGAAAGGCATGACGGCGCGGGAGAGCAGGGTGCTCAGTCCGGCGCCGGCGAGTCCCATTTCGGGAAAGATGCCCGGACCGTAAATCAAAAGATAGTTGCCCAAAATGTTCAGCGCGTTTCCGCAGAGCAGTGCCCACATTCCGACGGAGGTGTCGGTGATGCCGTCGGTGAACTGGCGCAAGGCGTTGAAAAGCGCGACGAAGAAGAGGGAAAAGAGAATGGGAAGATAGTAGGTGCGAATGAGGGGAAGCAATTCCGCGGGCTGACCGAAAGCGGGAAGGAAGAAATAGGCGGCAGCCATGATTCCCATGAGCAAAAGGACAAACAAAAGGTTGGCGGTCACTCCGTCGCGGAGCAGGGCGCCGGCTTCGCGACGGCGCCCTCTGCCGTAGAGGGCGCTGACCAAGGGCGTCAGTCCGTAACTGTAGCCCATGAGCAGGAAGGTGATGAGGTTGAAGACGCTGTTGACGAAGGAGGCGGCGGCGAGCGCGTCCGTGCTGTAGCGTCCGACCATCATCGTGTCGGCAAAGCCCATGATGATGACGCCAATCTGTCCGATGGCGATGGGAATGCCGAGTCGCAGAATGGCTTTGTGGTCAGGAGACATGGGAGTGAGGGAAGTGAGAAAAGGGGGCGGGAACTTTCTGACAAGAAACACGAAGCGTCAGAAAGTGCGCAGTTTGAAAAGTTTGGTTTTGACGATGCGTTTGCCGTTGGGGAAGCCCACGGTGAAAGTTATCTCCTGCGGCAACGTCTGCATCGGGGCGAGAAGGATGACGCGGTAGCGAACGCCTTCGCCGGCGGGCAGTGTGCTGATGAGGGCAGGTTCGGAGAGACGCACGGAGGAGTCGGAGCAGGTGACGGAGGGAGTGAGATTATAGAGCGCACGGCTGCCGCGGTTGAAGATGTCCATTTCGACAAAGGCTTCTTCGCCCGGGTCAAGCAAATCGTTGCGGTTCTCATCGAAGAACTTGAGGTTGAGAATCTCAATCTTCTCCAAGTCGGACTTGGAAGGCGCGGAGCGATAATAGACCTCCTCGTCGTCGCGTCCCTGGCTCTTGATGGGGCGTTCCGTCTTTTTCTTTTGGGAAACGTTTTTCTTGGTTTGGTCGTGCGGCGCAAACGCCACGGCACCGAGGATGCCGCCGATGAAAGTGCCTGCCACGATGCCGCGGTCGTGGCCGAGCGGTCCGTTCATCATGCCGCCGATGCCCGAGCCGAGCATGCCGCCGACGATGCCGCCCTGTGCTGCTCCCGCAGCCTGCTGTCCGGTGCAAGCGACGGTGGAAAGGAGCAGGAGGAAGGCGAGAAAGAAGGAAAACAGTTTTTTCATGAGTTGTTCTGCATTTTTTTATTTCACGGTGATGACGAGGTAGCGGCTGACGCTCCAGAAGTTCTGCGGGTCGGTGATGCGGAGGACATACATTCCCTGAGCGTCTTTCTCGAGGGTATAGGTGCCGGCGGGATGGTTCGTCATCAGTTTCGCGCTCTTGGAGTAGAGTTTGATGACTTTGGTGACGCGGAGGTCGATTCGGGTGAAATAGTCTTTGTTGAAGTCATTGTTCTTCAGCACGTCGTTGCGGTTGAGGATGCGTTGCTCGCGCAGTTCCTTCTTTGTGCCGAAGACGTAGTAGGCAGTGTTCATCTCTTTGTCCTGTGCGGCGATGCTGCGTGCTTTTTCTTCGTTCTGTTTGTTGAGGTCGCTGACGGACTGGTTGAGGGAGTTAATCTCCTCGGTCTGTTCGGCGATGCGGATGTCCTTTTCGGCGAGTTCGGCACGGAGGGATTCAATCTCCTTGGTCTTTTCTTCGAGTTGTTTGTTGAAGTTGGCGACCATTTCTTCGAGTTTTGCCTTGCTGCGTGCGTCGCTCTGGCTGGTGGTGCGGAGTTGCTGTTGCAGGCTGGCGATGAGTTCTTTGTTGAGCGTCAGTGTGCGCTGAATGAACTCCATGTTCTCCACGATGGCTTGTCGGTCCGGCGTTCCGCCTTCTGATTTCTTGACGTTGATTCTGCCTTGTGCCTGGTTGATTTGGTCGAATCCGTCTTGGATTTGTGAGAGCGTCTCAATCAGGTCGCTGGATTCGTTTTGCGATTGTGTCAGAGCTTGACGGAGCGAGTCGATGACAAGGCTGCTGGTGTCGATGGCTTCTTGTTCTTTCTCTTTCTTTGTGTTGCAAGAGGCGAGCGTGAGGCACAGAATGCTTGTGAGCAGGAGTAAGTTCTTTTTCATGACGTGTGGGGAATATGACGGCGGCGCTGCCGCGCGTTGCAAGTTTCAAGTTTCGGGTTTTCGGTTGGCTTATATATAATAAGGAGTAGGGGACGTATATATATAATAAGGAGTAGGCTCTTACGAAGTCGGCGGTTGTTCAGTCTTCGTCAGCCGTGCGTTCCATTTTCTTTTTCTGTTTTTTGGGCGATTCTGCTCCTTCGACAACGAGGACGAACTCTCCGCGCGGTTCGTTTTCCGCAAAGTGTGCGGCGACTTCGGTCAGTGTTCCGCGGACGCTCTCTTCGTGGATTTTTGAAATCTCGCGGCAGGCGGAACAGCGACGTGCTGCGCCGAAGGTTTCGATGAATTGGTTCAGAGTTTTCACGACGCGGTGGGGCGACTCATAGAAAATCATAGTGCGCTGCTCTTCCTTCAGACTTTCCAAACGTGTGGCGCGCCCTTTCTTTTGCGGCAGGAATCCTTCAAAGGTGAAGCGCTCGCAGGGCAGACCGGAGGAAACGAGTGCCGGCACAAACGCCGTGGCGCCGGGGAGACATTGAACGGTGACGCCGCGTTCGACACACGCTCGCACCAACATGAAGCCGGGGTCGGAAATGCCGGGCGTTCCGGCGTCGGAAATGAGCGCCATCACTTCCCCCGCAGCCATGCGCGCGGCAAAGGCGTCGGCAGTTTGGTGCTCGTTGAATTTGTGGTGGGAAACGAGGCGGCACTTGAGGTCAAAGTGCTTCAGCAGCATGCCCGAGGTGCGAGTGTCCTCAGCCAACACGACATCCACTTCCTTCAGAATCCGCAGCGCGCGGAGCGTGATGTCTTCAAGATTTCCTACGGGTGTAGGCACCAAATAGAGCGTTCCCATGGTGCAAATATATGGTGTTTTTGTCCGAGCGGCAAACAAACTCAACCTTTTTGCTCATTCTTAACCCCTTTCGGTGTGCTTTTTGACAAGGATTAAATACTTTTGCAGCCAACAGTAACGCTTCGCGGGCAGAAAACTGACGCTCGCCGCCTTATATTCCTTATTTTATATATGTCCCATTCAGAACCCAAACACAGAGATTCCAAGGTCATCACGTTTGACCGTTTCATTCGCGGGCTCATCGGCATTGTGCTGATTGTCGGCGTCGGTGCGCTGCTCTATTGGCTGAGCACGGCGCTCATTCCCTTCTTCGTCGCGTGGATTGTGGCTTACTTGCTCTATCCCGTCGTCAGTTTCTTTCAATACAAATGCCGCCTGAAGAGCCGCCTGCTTTGCATCGTGCTGACGCTGTCGCTGACCTGCGCCGCGCTCGCAGGATTCTTCTATGTCGTCGTGCCGCCCATGGTCGAAGAGACGGGACATCTGAAGGACGTGGCGATTGAATACATTCAAAAAGGGGCAGACAACCACACCATCCCGCCCGCCGTGCAGGAATTTCTGCAACGCCACGCCAACCAATACGAAATCGAGCAACTCCTTCAGCAGCGCGACGTCGTCGAAGCCATCAAGAAAACCGTTCCGAAGGTTTGGGACGTGGTTTGGAGCACGGCGGGAACCATCGTCAGTCTCATCGCCTCGCTCATCGGTCTCCTCTACCTGCTCTTCCTCCTGACGGACTATGAAAAATATGCCAACGGATGGATTCATTTCGTGCCGCGCGGAAAGCGCGAGTTCGCCGCACAACTCGTCGCAGACATACAGCGCGGTATGGCGGGCTACTTCCGCGGACAGGCACTCGTGGCACTGAGCAACTGCGTCATGTTCAGCGTCGGATTCTATTTGATAGGCTTTCCGATGCCTGTCGGTTTGGGCTGTCTGATTGGCGTCATCAGTTTCGTGCCCTATCTTCAAGTCATCGGTTTCATTCCTGCCGCGCTGCTCGCCCTTCTCCAAGCCGCCGAGACCGGGCAGAACTTCTGGTTCCTCTTGGGCATGGTTGTCGTGGTCTATCTGGTCGTTCAGATTCTTCAGGACACGATTTTCACGCCTCGCATCATGGGAAAAATCATGGGTCTCCCGCCCGCCATCGTCCTGCTTGCTCTCTCCGTTTGGGGCTATGCGCTCGGCATCGTCGGTCTCATCATCGCCCTGCCCGTGACGACGCTGATGATTTCCTACTATCGCCGCTACGTGGTCGGTGAAGAAGGGCTTGCGCCCGAACGTCCGAGCGACGAGGAAATTGCGATGGAGAAAAGCATGGGCGTCTATGTCGGTCCCGACGAAAAGAACGTTGCCGTGGCTCCCGGCGCCGGGAAAGACCATGCCGACGCGGATGACGGGAAGTAGACCTAAATCAGCCTTCTGTCATCTGTAATCCGCAAAACGACGGAATACATTTTTGAGGGGTTTCATGCCCCTCTTTTTGTGCCTGTTCTGATTCTGTTTTGCTCGTTCCCTTCTTTTTTTCTTGATTTTTCTTGTTTTTGTTTGGTAGTTGTTGTTTTGTGCGTATTTTTGCAGCAAGAAAAGCAATGTTTCAAGTTACGCTTCGCCCGCATATTTATATGTGAGACACACGAGTGAGATGACGGAAACATTGCTTTTTTTGTGTATTAGAACGTTTGTAAACTCTCATGATGTGCATAAAGTTTCCGTCTCTTTTATGCATCTAACTTTCATTTTATTGTTGTGCGGTAAACGGTAATAATGGTTTGATTCCTTTGATGTGTTACGAAGGACAAGCTTCCATCGTCCGGATGGTGAGTGCTGAAAGCACGATGAGCCCGACGAAGGAGGGCGAACTGTCAGCCCGGGGTGAAGCGAGCGCAGCGAGCGAGAACCCCGGGTAAGAGGTTACCCCCAAGATGGAGTGCTGAAAGTACGACAGATTAGGTGAAGAATGCCGTTTGTCCCTTATATAAACGTTGTAGAAGGTGTTGTAAATCTGTCGTACCTTCAGCACTCCAATTACTTATAACGTCATCACCCAGGGTTCTCGCTCGCTTCGCTCGCTTCACCCTG
>JBJEAG010000144.1:0-2712 GCA_051868855.1 Alloprevotella sp.
CGCTGAGGTGCTGCCAGTTAGGCCTTGCAGTAGGAATGAGTATGAATAATGCAGGTTAGTATTCACTGTGCTTCTCGTGGCCTTCCACATAGATGGCACTGAACGGACGTGCCGGACAGAGGTGCTCACAGGCGCCGCAGCCGATGCACTTCTCGGTGTGGACCACCGGAATCTTCGGCGATTCCGGGTCTTGGGCGTCCGAGGGCACCATCTGGATGGCACCCGACGGACAGTGGCGCGCACAGTTGCCGCAGTTCACGCCCTCCGTGAGCGGCAGACAGTTCTTCTTAATCCAAACGGCGTGGCCGATGCGGGTGGCAGATTTCTCCTCCACTGAGATGGGGCGGATGGCTCCGGCGGGGCAGACCTCGGAGCAGCGCGTGCACTCCGGACGGCAGTAGCCTCGCTCGTAGGACATCTGCGGTTGCATCAGCGTCAGCAAGTCCGAAGACGGTCTCAGCACCTCGTTCGGACATGCCGAAACGCAGAGTTGGCAGGCGGTGCAGTGGTGGGCAAAATGCTGTGCCGAACCGCTACCCGCCGGAAGAATGGGGGTGGTGCGCTGCGGGGCTTGTTTGTCCTCGATGACAGCTAATCCGCCATCCACTTTCTTCTGCTGTGCTTTCACGGCAGTCGTGACGGCGACGAGGGCAGTGGCGGAGAGAAAGCGGCGACGGGCGGAGTCCGGCTGTTTTTCTTTCGGTGCGTTTTCGTCGGTTGTTTCAGTCTGTTTCTTTCGCAGTCCCAAACGAATCGCACCGTGGCGGCAGGTGTCGATGCAGTCCATGCACCCCACGCAGCGGCTGAGGTCGATGCGGTGTTCCTTGGAGTTGATGCAGGCGGCTTTGCAACGACGGGCACACTGCTGACAACCGTTGCACTTGGACGTGTCGATGACGGGGCGCAGCAGCGAGAAGCGGGAAAGGAAACCGAGGAACGTGCCCACCGGACAAACCGTGTTGCAATAGGTGCGTCCGTTGCGCCACGCCAACATACCTATAATAATAAAGGACACAGCCGCAATGACCAGCGTGGGCAGACTCTTCAACCAAACGTCCGTTTCGTAGAAAGCATAACTCCCAAAATGCTCGCTCACCATGGCGAGCAGGTTGTTGCCCCAACGGTAGAGCGGCGAGAAAAGGTGGGTGACGATGCGGCCGTAGGAACTGTAGGGAGCGAGCAAAGCCACCACGGAGCCCACGCCGAGCAGCAGGGCAATCACGAACAAGGCGAAGAAGCCGAGCCGCAGCCAACGTTTTTCGGGGGAATAGGTGAAACGATGTTTCTTGCGCCGACCGTGCAGCCACGAGATGAGGTCCTGCATCACGCCCAGCGGGCAGATAACGGAGCAATAGACGCGTCCCACCAGCAGGGTCACCACGATGAGCACTGCCACCACTGCCACGTTGGCGGCAAGCAGGGCAGGCAGGAACTGCACCTTCGCGGTCCATCCCAACCAAGCGTGGAGCGTACCGGTGAAGTCGAGCAGCAAAGCCGTGATGGAGAGGAAAAACACGGCAGCAAGTGCGATTCTGATTTTTCTGAGCATAGTGTGGAGAGATTGAATTCAAGGTCAGATTGCGTGATGTGCGGCAGGTTTGCGAAGCGTCATGTCAGCGGACGCCACAAACCGTGAAACCACGTTGCAAAAGTACGATATCTCTCCGACACCTTCTATACCTGCTTTTCGGGAATAATTACCATTTCGCAGGGTCCGGTCGTTTTTGTAGTTTTTTGGGGTTGGAGCTTCCTCAGACTGAGGCATCACCGATTTGAGGCGGCGCGTTTGATGATGTCTTGGATAATCAGCCCGCCGAGTGTGAAGCCGAAGATGGCGGTGATGTGGATGAGGCTGCCGTTGACGAGGGATTTGATGGATTTGTCCTCGTTGGGGTTTTCCGCGCCGCGGTTTTGCAGGAGTTCGTCGCTGAAGACGCAGGTGAATTTGCGGGCGGGGAAGTTTTTTTCTTTTTTGAAACGGCGGCGCAGGGCGGCGGCGAGGGGACAGCCTTTCACCTTCCAGAACTCCGCCACGGCAACGCGGGTCGGGTCGAGTTTCAGCGCGGCGCCCATGGAGGAGTAGAGGCGGGCAGTGGAGCGTGTGGCGTTGCGAATCAGCAGTGCTTTGTCGGCAAGCGAGTCAATGGCATCGATGACGTAGTCAAAGTCGTTGAGGGTGTAGGTCTCCGCTGTTTCGGCGTCATAGCGTCCGTGGATGGCACGCACGTCTGCTTCGGGGTTGATGGTCAGCAGATGCCGACGCAGGGCATCGACTTTGACCTGTCCGACGGTGAGGGTTGTCGCCATGAGTTGGCGGTTGATGTTGCTTGGTTGCACTTTGTCGGCATCGACGATGGTGAGTTGGGTGATGCCGGTGCGGATGAGTGCTTCGGCACACCAACTTCCGACTCCTCCCACGCCGAAGAGAATGACTTTCTTCTGCGCGAGGAGGGCTGTGGTGTCGTCACCCAGCAGGCGGTTTACGCGGGAAAAGATTTCTGGTTTCAAGGTTTTGGGGTCAAAGAGTCAAAGAGACAAAGAGTCAAAGAGTCAAAGGGTCAAAGAGTCAAAGGGTCAAAGAGTCAAAGAGACAAAGAGACAAAGAGACAAAGAGTCAAAGGGTCAAAGAGTCAAAGAGACAAAGAGACAAAGAGACAAAGCGACAAAGAGAGACCACGGATTTCACGGATAAAACGGATTTGACGGATGTCG
>JBJEAG010000145.1:0-2710 GCA_051868855.1 Alloprevotella sp.
TTTGCATAGTTTTTTTCGTACCTTTTTTATTACGTATAGTATAGTGTAAGCGAAGTGCGCCCAAACCCTACACTACACCACAAATACTTTCGCGCAATTATTTTTCTTTCCGATTGACACAGGTTTTGCAGGTGAAGCATAAACTTTTCTCTACCCCTCTTTACCTTTCTTTACCTCTCTCTACCTCTCTTTACTTTCTCTACTCTCTTTACCCCTCTTACCCCCTCCTTCTCTCAAGGAATGAGGAACTCAATTTCTTCCGGGAGGATGTCAATGTCAAGTGATTGCGGCGTTTCGTGAACCATTCTTCCGTCCACGCTGAGAGGAATGTGGAACAAGGCGGGAAAATGAATGCGGGAGGTTCGCCACACTTTCACGCCTTTCATGGTGAGGAAGCGTCCCGTGAACAACAACCACAGTCCTTGGAAAAGTTGCATGGGCAAAGGCTTGGAGACGAGCGTCAGGTCCAACAGACCGTTGTAGGGTACGGCACTCGGCGTTTGTCCGTAGCCGTGCGCCGAACCGATGCAGAGTGTCATGGCAGACTGCTTCACGTCTTCTCCGCTCAATTTGAAATGGTATTTGAAATTCATCTGTTTAAAAATGAGTGAGATGGCGGAGGCGAAGTAGGAGAGTGTCTTCAAACCGAAAAGTTTGCTTGTTCTTCGGCGGAGATTGGTGATGGAGGCAGCCACGCCGAGGTTGGCGCAGTTGAGGAAGAAGATGGTGTTGTCAAGGTGGTTGTGACTGTAGAGACGGAGTCTGCCGACGTCGATTTTCCGCGTGTGATGATAAATCAGTCCGTCAATGATTTGTTTGTAGTTGTCGGGCGTCATTCCCCAATATTTTGCAAAATCATTTCCGAAGCCGTTGGGAATCACACCCAGAGCGGGATGCTGTCCGTCTGGACCGGGGGTGTTCATGATTCCGCAGAGCGCGTGGTTCAGAGCAGCATCACCTCCGACGACGAGGATGGTTCGATAACCCGAGCGTGTCATCATGGAAGCCAGTCTTTCGACAGACCCCGGTCCTTCGCTTTGAACAAAATCAAAGAGAATGCCTTTCTGCTCCATGTAGCGGCGAATCTTTTTCCACCTTTTGTGTGTGCTTTTTGAACCTTCT
Source organism: Alloprevotella sp. (assembly GCA_051868855.1). Taxonomy (GTDB): domain Bacteria; phylum Bacteroidota; class Bacteroidia; order Bacteroidales; family Bacteroidaceae; genus Alloprevotella. Next base: position 1,123 of record JBJEAG010000145.1, read on the forward strand.
TTGGGACTATAGATGATTGCCCATGATTTTGCCGGCATATTCTGGGGAGTTTATGGTTTTCGTGAATGTGTGTTGAAAGAGTTGGATGCAAAGTTAGGAATTTTCGCTGTTTCAAGACGTCATTCAGAGTGTCGTGACAGTTTTAACCTGCATTATTCATACTCGTTCCTACTGCAAGGCCTAACTGGCAGCACCTCAGCGTGGTGCTCGCTCTTCCTCTTTGAAAGTAGGATTTACTACATTCTGCATCGTCATCGCTGTGCTCACGCTGATGCATTGCCATTTAGACCTTTCGTGACGGGACAGTGTGAATAATGCAGGTTAAAGAGGTGTCAGCGAGCAAGAGAGGAGATGAAGTCTGTTTGAAGCACGTCTTCCGGTTTCATCCAGTGAATTTGTATTCCTCTTCGTTCCATGCCTCGGAACCAAGTCATTTGTCGTTTGGCAAATTGATGGATGGCTATTTCCAACTGAGAAAACATTTCGTCGAAGGAGAGTTGACCTGTGACGTGAAGCGTGAGGTATTTATACTCTAAGCCGTAGTAAATCAAGTCTTCTGCCGGAATGCCCTCTTCCAGAAGTTGTCGGATTTCGTCAAGCATGCCTTCGTCAAGACGTTTCTTCAGTCGCGCCGTGATGCGTTGGCGGCGGGTTTCTCGGTCCACTTCGATGCCAATATTATAGGATTCCAGTTCGGGAAACTCCCGTTCGGGAAGTGGGTGGCGCGCATTGTGGTCGGCGATTTCGATGGCGCGAATGGCTCGTGCCGGCGTATCGACGTCGGTCGTGTTGTGGAGTGTCTTATAGGTGGCGAGCAGCCGGGTGAGTTCTTCAAGTGTTTTTCCTTCGAGCGAGCGTCGCAACTCCGGGTTCTGCGGAACGGGGGAGAGACGATAGCTTCGCAGGATGCTTTCGAGGTAGAGTCCGGAGCCGCCGCAGACAATGATTCTTTTTCCTCTTGCGGCGATGTCTTCGTAGGCTTTCAAAAAGTCTTGTTGATATTGAAAGACATTATATTTTGTGCCCGGCTCCACGATGTCGATGAGATGGTGAGGAATTGTTTTTCCGTTCACCACATATTCTTCCAAGTCTTTTCCTGTCCCGAGGTCCATGCGTCGATAGACCTGTCTGCTGTCGGCGCTGATGATTTCCGCGTCAAGTTGTTCAGCGAGTTTCACTGCCACTCCGGTTTTTCCGGAAGCGGTGGGTCCGAGGATGGTGATGAGAGAAGGAAGTTGGGGCATGTGGGGGGATTGGAATGTAAAGGTTGTGTCGTGTCGAAAAAAGAAGAGGCTGCGTCTCCACCGGAGTATTGACACAGCCTCTTTAGAATTTCAGTCAGTTGTTCGACTCAATCGGATGGATTAGGCGTTCACCTTAGCCATGTGAGCGATGAGTTCGAGCACCTTGTTGGAGTAGCCGATTTCGTTGTCATACCAAGAAACGACTTTCACGAAGGTGTCGGTCAGAGCGATACCTGCTTTAGCGTCGAAGATGGAGGTGCGAGTGTCACCGAGGAAGTCGCTGGAGACGACAGCGTCTTCGGTGTAGCCGAGCACACCTTTGAGTTCACCTTCAGAAGCTTCCT